>JABSRR010000189.1 GCA_013215025.1 Pseudomonadales bacterium | reverse complement strand
AAAGGCCTCGCCGTTTTTGCGCCGAGCCATAATCTCACCAAACCAAACACCCGCTTCCTGCAGCTGCGGCTCAATATGCTCTGCGAAGTAGCCCGCATGCCAACCCGACTTAAACTCTGAAGGCTTAATACCCAGCACTTCGGTTCGCGCATAACCGGAGATATCGCAAAATGCCTGGTTAACTTGAATCACCTCGCCAGCCTTATCGGTGATATAAAGCGCATCAGCAATAATCTCAAAGGCTTTGGCTGATAGCGCTCTTTCTTGCTGGTAAGCACGACTGTGCTTGGTTTGTTTTAATGCGCGCAGCACACTGCGACTTGAGGCAGCACTGCATAATAGGCAAAGCTTGCTGTTAACTGAAAAGCAGGATAAACAAAGCCACAAATCCTCAACTGAGGATCGATGATGATCGGTAAAAATAATCTCTCGCTGCTCTGTGCTTGCATGCGGCAACAAAAACGCTGCGATATCCATCAATACATGCTCAGGAAAATGCCAGGCTAGATGCTTGCCTAGCTCTTCTTGATCGGCATATTCAAATAAATCTATCGCTTGTTTATTGGCCGAAACCAGCTGCATTGAAAAACGCAGCTTATGAATAAATACCGGCTTTTGAAATGCCTCGGCTAAATCATCCATGCAGCTAATAGCCGAATCTTTAAACAGCCCTTGCAGCTGGTCGATGTCTAAGGTCCATTGTG
This sequence comes from Pseudomonadales bacterium, assembly GCA_013215025.1. Taxonomy (NCBI): domain Bacteria; kingdom Pseudomonadati; phylum Pseudomonadota; class Gammaproteobacteria; order Pseudomonadales; species Pseudomonadales bacterium. Next base: position 4,490 of record JABSRR010000189.1, on the reverse strand, counting down.
CAACCGCAGCATAATAATAAGCATCGGCATATAAGTCATTTTCATTCATTGAGCTGACCTGAAATAAGTATGGCGGCAAATGACATTGCCATATGTGCATCACGCCTGAATATTTAATGACGCGCAGTACTATAAAAGTAGTCAATAAGATTGATAATCGCTAAGCTTTTGGCTAACCTCCCATCACATTTTTAACGTCCTCTATCGAACCGGAGATCGCCATGGCACAGTATGTTTATACCATGAATCGCGTCAGTAAAATTGTTCCCCCTAAGCGTCAGATTTTGAAAGATATTTCGCTATCGTTTTTTCCCGGAGCAAAAATTGGCGTGTTGGGATTAAACGGTGCGGGCAAATCTTCGCTGTTAAGAATTATGGCAGGCGTAGATCAAGAATATGATGGCGAAGCCAGACCTATGCCGGATATTAATGTGGGTTACCTTGAGCAAGAACCCAGCCTCAACCCAGCTAAAGACGTGCGCGGCAACGTACTTGAAGGCATGCAAGAATTAGTCAACGCCTTAGAGGGGCTTGATCAGGTTTACGCAGATTATGCCAAAGAAGATGCCGACTTTGATGCCCTAGCCAAACAACAGGCGCAATTTGAAGACGTGATTGCAGCCTGGGACGGACACAATCTCGATACTCAGCTTGAAAAAGCGGCTGACGCACTGCAGCTGCCGGCATGGGATGCTGACGTTGAGAAGCTTTCCGGCGGCGAGAGACGACGCGTAGCGCTTTGCCGCTTATTGCTATCCAAACCTGATATGCTACTTCTTGATGAGCCAACTAACCATCTAGATGCCATCTCAGTCGCATGGCTGGAACATTTCCTATGTGAGTTTCCAGGCACTGTGGTAGCCATCACCCACGATCGTTATTTCTTAGATAATGCTGCAGAGTGGATTTTAGAACTTGACCGCGGACATGGCTATCCGTACCAAGGTAATTACTCACACTGGCTTGAAGCTAAAGAACAGCGTCTAGAAATGGAACAAAAAGCTGAAGCCGCACATGTAAAAGCCATGAAAGATGAGTTAGATTGGGTTCGCTCAAATGCTAAGGGCAGACAAAGTAAATCAAAAGCCAGACTGGCTCGCTATGACGAGCTAAGCTCACAAGAATTCCAATCGCGCAACGAAACTAATGAGATATATATTCCACCGGGTGATCGCTTAGGCGATCTAGTGATTGAAATTAATAATGTCAGCAAAAGTTTTGACCAGCGCAAACTCATTGATGACTTCAGTGCAAACATCCCTAAAGGTGCGATTGTTGGCATTGTGGGCGGCAACGGCATGGGTAAGTCAACCATGTTCCGAATGATTGCAGGGGCCGAGCAAGCCGACAGCGGCAATATTCGTTTAGGCGACACGGTGAAGTTGTCTTTTGTTGAGCAAGCGAGAGACGAACACCTCGATAACAGCAAGACGGTATGGGAAGAAATTTCTGATGGTCATGATGTTTTAAAAATCGGCAGTTATGAAGTAGGCTCAAGAAACTATATCGGACGCTTTAATTTTAAAGGTTCCGACCAGCAAAAGTTTGTCAAAGATCTCTCTGGCGGCGAGCGTAACCGATTACATCTTGCCAAAGTATTAAAGCAGGGTGCCAACGTTATTCTCTTAGATGAGCCAACTAACGATTTAGATGTTGAGACATTACGCGCGCTAGAGGAAGCTGTACTGGCATTCCCAGGCACAATGATGATTATTTCGCACGATCGCTGGTTTCTAGATCGTGTTGCAACCCATATTATGGCTTACGAAGACGAGGGTAAGATTTTATTTATGGAAGGCAACTACTCAGATTATGAAGCTGATCGACGTGAACGCTTTGGCGATGCAGCTGCCTTAGTACCAGCATCAGCGCGACATAAAAAACTGTAGCTGTAATAGTATGAGCTATTCAAACAAGTTCATTTGCTGTTTGAATAGCCTATCAAACGAGAGCCCAATAAATGGCAGCACCGCGTCAGCAATCGGCTTCAGTTGCTTGATCACATAGTGTTCATAATCAATATCGGATCTAAGATATTCCAATGCTTCCGGCCCATTCACTGTAATGACATATTCAATCCAACCCTTATGTTGATAGCGTAAGGGCTTTGCTAATTCTGCATTTTGCTGATCTGCGTTAATTGCCGCACGCACATGTGGCGGTATATTTTTTTGATATTCATGCAGCGGTCGTCGCAATCGCTTGCGATAAGCCAATAGTGAATCAAACTGCCCATTGATGGTTGCGAAGACTGTCTCACGTATATAGTCACTAGGGTCTTTATCATGAAATACATCGTCGAATAGCTGCATTTGAAACTGTTTCGATAGTGCTGTCCAATCGGTGCGCACGGTCTCTAATCCTTTAAACACCATGTGCTGTTGCTTACCATTTACTGCTAAGCCAGCGTAGCGCTTTTTACTGCCTGTCGTTAAACCGCGAATGGTTGGCATCAGAAATCGGCTATAGTAAGTTTCAAATTCAAGTTCTAAGTAGCAGCTTAAATCAAACTCCTGACGTAATTTATAGTGCCAGCTTTGATTTATTTCACTACATATAGCCGCAGCAATTGCCTGGCATTGATCTGCTGAACAGCTTTCATCCAAAAGTACAAATAACGAATCGGTATCACCATAAATCACTTGATAATCCATGGCTTTAATCCAGTCTGCGGTCTGCTGCATAATTTCATGGCCACGCCGAGTAATAGAACTAGCCAAGCGAGGATCATAAAAGCGGCAGCCGCCTGAACCTAGCACACCATAAAAGGAGTTCATCAGTATTTTTATTGCATTAGATTTTGCCTTATCGCCTGCTTGTTTAGCGATATCGCGTTGCTGCCAAAGTTGTTGAATAAACGCTGGTAAGAAATGCTGCTCGCGCGAAAATACGGCACCGTCAAAACCAGGAATTAACTGCGCAGCATCATTCGCATGCAGCCCTGTTATCAGGCCTAAGGGGTCTATTTTAAAGGTGCGAATAATCGAGGGATATAGGCTTTTAAAATCGAGTACAATGACGTTTTTATAAAGCCCAGGGCGCGACTCCATCACGTAACCACCGGGGCTGGCTAAACCGCCAGCTTTTGGGAGATTTGGCGCGACATATCCAGCTCGGTGTAATTTTGGCAAATATAAATTGGTAAATGCCGCCACTGAGCCGCCTCGCTTATCTAACGGCAGACCTGTAAGTTGACTTCGAAAAATTAAAAATTCTAATACTTTTGTTTTGTTAAATATTTTTTCTACTAGAACACAATCTTGTAAATTATAGGCAGCTAAGGCCGCTTTATTATGTTTGAAGTTATCGCTAATCTCCTCAGCACGATTATCCAAATTTTCACAGTTTTTACCCTGCTGAAGTAGCTGTTGCGCGACATGATCTAAACTAAAACTTGCGAAACTATAGGTTTCGGCTTTTAGTGCATCTATACCATCAACTACTTTTCGGCCTGCAATCGTTATAAAGCCATCATTTGCATCAATACGGCTATCTCGCCAACTTGCTGCAGAACCATCACGACCTAAATGTAACTGCATATGTAGTTGCTTTGCGCGCTGCATCAGAATACGGAAATCAAAGTTGATCACATTCCAGCCTATAATGACATCTGGGTCGAAGCGCTGAATATGTGCAACCAAGGTCTGCAGCAATGCTGTCTCGTCATCAACCCAAACAAGATAAGCTGCCGAATCAGCTTCTGGCGCGCCAATCATAATTACAGTCTGATACTCAGCAGCCGACAAGCCCACTGAATACAGCTCACCATGAATCGAACATTCAATATCCAAGGACAGAGTTTTTAATTGCGGCTTAAAACTACTTGGCTTAATGCGTGCATCATTATATTGCCGGTAGTGTGAGAGTTGCTGCTTGCTTGCTGCAGTAAATGCTAGCGAGCCATAACAGAATCGTTCCATTAGATAGCGTTCATGCAGACGAAAATCATCTTCATAAGTGGTTAAATTAACCCTGGCTAGGATTTTTTTAACTTCGCTCATTACGCTCAGGTTCTGGCAATAAACCGCCACCATCGGATATTGCTCAAAGCTTTGCAACGCTACTTGCTGATAATTAAGCTGGTCTGAGAAATTTCTCAGCACAAATGAGAACTGTATTTTATCCTGTTCGCGGATAAAAAAAGTCGGCTGCTCGCCATCAATATGCAGACAACTAACGCCGTCCTTACAGCGCAGCCATAAAATAATACGCGATCGAAGACCTTCGCTTTTAGCATCATGTATATCGACACTTTGTGCTTGAACAACAAAGCCTTCGTCAATCATCGCGATTACTGTTAGTCGCTAGGCCATGCTGGCGACTTCAGACTCTATCCATTGTTGAGCGTCCATCAGCAAGGCTTTAGGGTCAGCGCCTGATGTCGGTATAGGGCTTGAAATATGCAGCTGAATCGTACCTGGATATTTAAAAAACTTACCCGATGGCCAATATCGTCCTGCATTATGGGCAATTAAGACTAACGGCACTTC
>JABSRR010000188.1 GCA_013215025.1 Pseudomonadales bacterium | reverse complement strand
AACAGCAAAACCACGTGACACAGAGGAAGAAGAATGTTTTTCTCGGAATTACTTTTTTGATGAATTAGCCAGCCCCTTTTTTATCTCTGCAGGGCTGCTTAACTACCAATGTGATGAGGCAATAAAAACATATTTAGAATTTGAAGCGATCGGCGGCGAGATGGTTGAAGATACATTTCCAGATATGCGTTACTCATATTATCGTTTTCTAAAAACTTATGAGATAAGCCGGTAATTTAGCAAAGCCCATGGCAAAGCCCGCCTTAGCTAGTGGGCAAAAACGGGATGCGCATGCCGGCGCTCCAGCCACCGTCGACTTTAAATTCGGACCCAGTCGAGTAGCTGGCTTCATCGGAAGCTAAAAACGCGCTCATTAGCGCCACTTCTTTTGGCTGCCCGACTCGGGGAATGGCATGGTCTTTGTAAAAGGCATTGGCGCTGTCGTCACTGCCCTTGCCATCTTTGGCGTGCATCTCGGTGGCCACCCCGCCCGGGTGCACGGTATTCACGCGAATGCCATATGGCCCAAGTTCTAAGGCGGCCGCTTTGCTTAAGCCACGCATGCCCCACTTGGCTGATGAGTAAGCCGATAGCGAGTTCTTCGATTGCAGGCCATCAACCGAGGAAATATTAATAATCGCGCCGCCACCGGCGCGCTTCATCGGTTCAATCGCGGCACGAATGCCGTTATAGCAGCCGGTGAGGTTGATATTTAGCACCCGATTATAATCGGCGCTGCTTTGGTCTTTGATCGCATTAAACACCAAAATGCCGGCGTTATTCACCACCACGTTTAAGGGGCCAAAGTTTTCAGCCAGTGCGACGGCGGCGGCCCAATCGTCTTCGCAGGTAACATCAAGCTTAATAAAAGCGGCTTTGTCGCCGAGCGAGTCGGCTAATGCCTGGCCCTTGTCGACCTGCACGTCGGCCAGAATCACATTGGCCCCTTGCTCGATAAAGGTTTTGGCCGTGACGGCGCCCATGCCTTGGGCGGCGCCGGTGATAATGGCGGTTTTACCGGCTAATCGCTGTGAAAGAGTCATCGCCTATTCCTTGGATTGTATTATTGTTTTAGCGCTTGCGTTTACTGGGTTTGTCGTAGGCCCAGACTAACATCGCGGGTGCAATTAATATGTCGGCCAACAGTGCTGAGAATATCACTACCCCCATGGTGGCGCCAAACATAAACACGCTGTTCACAGCGCTGAGTAAGTTGGTGCCACAGCAGGCGGCAAATACGACAGTGGTTATAAAAAGCGCTGGGCCAACCGAGCTAAGCGTTTTATTCACCGCGTCGCGCGCATCGCCCGACTGTGAAAAATGTTGTTTAAAGTGATACAGCAAGTGCAGGGTGTCGTCTACCACAATGCCCATGGCAATCGCGCCGACCATAATGGTCGACATGGACAGTGGCCAGTCCATGATCACCATAAAGTTTAGCCCCAGCAGAATCGGTAAAATATTTGGCACGATGCTGACGAGTCCCATGCGCAAACTTTTCACCAGCAGCATCATCACAAAGATAATCGAGAACGCCGCCACAACATAACTTTTGGCCATGGTTTGAATCGCTTTTGGCACCGACTCGGCCACCAGTGCCGACGCGCCGGTAATGGTGATGTTAACCGTGTCGTCAAAGCGCTGTGCTAAGCGGGTTTCTAGCTCGCGCAATAATACTTCTAGCTCAACCCCATCGGCATGAAAGGCTTTGACGCTGAGTCGGAGTATTTGCTTGTCGGCGTCGGTCACATTGAATAAGTCGTCGGCTTCGCTCATTTCAAACATTAAGGTTTCTTGCGCCAGCAGTTCGCGCTCTGGCGCAACGCGGTAAAAGGCGGCTTGGTTGCCGTTAAGCGCTTGATGGGTTTCGCGCCAGATATCTAACAACGAGTAGGTGCTGCTGAGTTTGATGCCGGCCAGCTCGGTATCGCTGAGCCAGTTAGCGGTGTCTTCAAATTGCTGCACAAATGCGGGCTCAAATATGCCGCCTGCGCTGCCGCTGTCGATCAGAATTTCCAGATTGGTCATGCCGTCAAGGCTTTGGTCCATGGCGAAGTAGTCTTGCCGCTCTTGCGTAGCGGCCGGAAAAAATTTCAGCGGGTCGTAGGAGAACCACTGCAGACTCAGCCCCCACAGGCACAGCAGCAATACCACGATGGTGCTGTAGCCAATGGTTTTGGGGTAGTGCGTGGCCAAAAAGGCACAGTGGCGCAGAATCGCGCTGAGCAATGGATTTTCCTGCCGCGCTTGATGGCTCTGGCGCATTTTAAACAGTGCGATGCAGCTGGGAATTAAGGTGATGGTAAAGAGTAGCGCAAATGTCACCGCAATCGCGGCGTAAATGCCAAGCTCGGCGGTCGAGGCGAGGTCGCCACTGATAAACGATAAAAACCCAATCGCCGTGGTGATCGAGGTAAGCAACACCGCCGGCGCGGTATAGCTCATGGCGCTGACAATCGCGGCGCGTTTGTCCTGCAGCTCGCCGTAGAAGCGGTAAAACAGGGTGAGGATATGCACCGCATCGGCCACCGCAATACCCAGCATCAGCGCCAGTACCGCATTGGTGGTGAGGGTGAACGGCGAGCCAAAATAGGCCATCACCGCAATGGTGCTGAGAATCGAGGTGACGATGATCAGTTGCGGGAAAAACACCCCGGAGGCGCGGCGAAAAAACAGCAGCGTTAAACCAAACACTAATAGCGCGCCGGCCGCAGAGGTAAACTGGGTTTCTTTGGCGGTAAGGTCATTCAGGGTAACTTCTAATACCGGCTGGCCGCTAAGCTGCCACTGAAGCGCCGGGGTATTGGCCAATACGCGGCGAATATCATTTACCGCCTGTTGGGTTTCTTGCTCGCTTAATAAACGCCTACCGTCGCTTGCTTGCAGATAGGTTTGCAGCTCGATCACCACCGCGGTGTATTGTCCATCACGACTGATTAGGCGGCCAATATAGTTTGGCTGCGAGAGTACGTAGTCATTCAGCGCGGCGTTCGTCCAGCGGTAGTCGGGGAAATTCTCCAGCAGGTCTTCCACCACCAGCTCATCGTCATCGCCGTAGGTATAGCGCGCATTGATCAGGCTGGTAATTTTATCGACATAGGCAACCTCGTTGGCCAGCGTTTGCTGCAGCGTATCGATTTGCTGCAGCAGCGTTTGATTGAGCCCGTCAGGGCTGGCAATCGCAATAATAATCGCGTCTTCGCGGCCAAACTGCTGGCGAAATTCAGAATAGGCAACGCGCGCGGGGTCGTTTTTACGCAGCATTGCCTCGGTCGACATATCGACGCCAATATGTTGCGCCTGCAGCGCAGCGACGATCAGCACAATGCAACAGCTGACGATGGCGATTAAGGGATGGTCGAAGGTGAGTTCGGCCCAGCGCTTAAACGCGCGGCTTAAAAAATTAGAACTGTGGTGAATCTCAGTGCTCATGCGGCTTACAACAGATAATAGTGGTGAAATATGAATCAGCCGCGCAGCTTACCAGCTTTGTTACAAAAAGGGGTTACGACGGTGTAATGTCGCTCAGATATTGGTTTTTCAGCTGCACGTAGTTTGCTGCCGAATAGCGAAAAAACTCGCGTTCTTTGGCGCTGATGGGTCGCACCGCTTTAGCGGGTGAGCCGGTGTATAAATAGCCGCTGGCCAATACCTTACCCGGCGGCACCAAGCTGTTGGCGCCGATAATCACCTCGTCTTCGACCACCGCACCATCCATCACAATTGAGCCCATACCGACCAGCACCCGGTGACCAATGCTACAGCCATGCAGGGTAACGCTGTGTGCAATGGTGCAGTCATCGCCAATGGTTAGTGGCCAACCGTCGGGGTTAAAAGGGCCGGCGTGAGTAATATGTAATACCGAGCCATCCTGCACGCTGGTGCGCGCGCCGATGCTAATTTGATGCATATCGCCGCGAATCACCGTTAGCGGCCACACCGAGGCATCGTCGCCGAGGCTGACGTCGCCAATCACCACCGCGCTGCGGTCAATAAATACAGCACTGCCGAGTCGTGGGCTTATGCCGTGTAAGCTACGTATAGAGTGCTCAGGGTCGGTATGGGGCTTATTTGGGGTAGATTGGTTGCTCATGGCAGCGAATCGCTCTGAAGCTTGATATACTGTGGGTTTAATCTGTTTATTGTACTGAAAAACTATGCCAAATACTCAACTCAATTTGCCGCAATTTAGCCATATCGCGATTGACGCCATTAACCCACAGCTGGATGACTTGCTAAGCAAGGCCCGTGAGCAGCTGCAGCAATTAAAAGCGATTGATAACCCGACATGGCAAAACTTTGCCGAGCCAGTGCAGCATATTGATAGCCAGTTAGAAGACTTTTTCTCGCCGGTTAGTCACCTCAACGGGGTGCAAAACAGCGATGCGCTGCGTGAACAATACCAACAGGCGATTGCCAAACTAACCGCCTGGGGCAGCGAGATTGGTCAGGATGCGGCGCTATTCGCACAGTATAAAAAGCTTGCCCAAAGCGCGGAATTTGCCAACTTTGATGCGGCGCAGCAGGCCTGGGTGGAACATGCGATACGCAGTTTTAAGCTTGCTGGAGTTGACCTTGAGGCGAGCAAGCAGCAGCGTTTTCAAGCCATTAAAGAGCGTTTGGCAGAGCTGTCGCAGAGCTTTTCTAATCATGTATTAGACGCTACCGACAGTTTTGAACATCTGCTGCCCAATGCCCAGGCGCTAGCAGGCGTGCCCGACAGCATGTTGGCGATGTTTAAGGCCAAAGCTGAGGCGAAAGATCTTGAGGGCTATTTATTGGGCTTAGATTTTCCCTCGTATCACGCGATTATTAGCTATGCCGACAATGCTAGCTTGCGCAAAAAAATGTATATGGCGTTTCAAACCAAGGCTTCGGATCAGGCCGCCTATGCGCATGATGAGGCCTGTCAGTATGATAATTCGGCGGTGATGGTGGAAACCCTGAAGCTAAAGCAAGAAATGGCCGCATTATTAGACTTTAGCCACTATGCCGAGCGCTCCTTGTTTACCAAAATGGCCGAGTCGGTCGATGAGGTGGTGAACTTTTTATTAGACCTATCGGCGAAAGCCAAGCCCTATGCCGAGCAAGAGCTGGCCGAGCTGGCCAATTTTGCTAAGCAAGAATTGGCGATACATCAGCTGCAGCCTTGGGATATCAGCTATGTCAGTGAAAAATATCGCGTGGCTAAATTTAATCTCGACAATGAAAAGCTGCGCGAATATTTTCCGGTTGATACCGTGCTG
>JABSRR010000187.1 GCA_013215025.1 Pseudomonadales bacterium | reverse complement strand
TTCCTTATAAACAAGCGCCTTCCCTTAGCGTCAAGAGAGAGCTTCTTTATCGGATTACCATTAAAAGAGTTTGAATTAATTTGATCTGAGAAATCAGTGAGCTCGCTGTTGCCTGTACTTTTTTTGTAAATTTTTCCATCTGATAGTAAAAGTAAGAGGGTTTTACTTTTGAAATCATAAACATAGTCACGAATATCTAAGCCATTCATGTTAAGTGTTGTTAGATCGTTTGATGGTATGTGATATGACACAAAAGTTTTAAAGGGCCTGTTCACAGATGTGTCTTTATCATCTAATGTCATAGCAGTAAACAATTCTGACTCTGAGGAATATTGAATGCTTCCAAAATAATGATTTTTATCCAATGCGAAAATGGTGTTTTTATCACCAGAATTAAAATCAATAAACCCTAATTTGGGCTTGTTGCTAGCAGTGAATCTTATATTTTGTGCATCATATCTAAGTAAGTCGCCATCAGGGTCAGCCACAATATCTTTTTCTATAAAAAGCATGCCCGCTTTTGAAGAGGAATAGCCAATATAGTCATAGTAACCATATGTTGAACTTAATTGAGTTGGTTCTGATAAAATTGGTAAATCAATTCTCTCAGATATTCCAGACAGCGGGTTTATTCGAAAAATATTGTCGTTATCAGCGTGAATAAAACTTTTATTATCTTTATCAAAAAAAGTCCAATCGTATATAACACTTCCAGGGTCGTAGTTTACGATCAGTTGCTCAGTAGTTTCATTACGATAAGTGTCATTCGCTTTGAGCGCTAGACGATTTTCACCAGGGACTAAATCAACATCAATTATCCAAGTATTGTCTGCTAATGGAGAAAACTCAGCTATTTGCCCGTCAATACTGACCTCGAGAATCTGATTCGGATCAGAAATAGAGGCACGAATCTTAATGGACTCATCAGCGGAGTAATGGTCATCTATCGGGAATATTACATTTATCTCTGGACCTAAACCATCATTTACGCCGACGGGTTTATTGCCTTTTGAAGAGCCACTGCCGCCAGAACAAGAGGTAATGAGAAATAAAATGATTGAAATGGAGGTGATTCCTTTCATAAAGATCTCCTTTTAAAAAATTTCATTCACAACTCATATGCATATAATTTTTCTCCCAAAAAATCTAACTCTAATGAACATACTAAGGATCGTGACTCTATACCTAATAATATAACCATTTTCTTCTATTTAAAACAATCTATGAGTAGCCACGCCATTGCATAGCCATTAATAAATATATGGAAGAAGGTTAAATAATGAAGGTCTGCACAACATTCCTTATCCATAAAATCTTTCTAGAGCCTTTACTTTTACCTCGCTAACAGCTTATTACTACTATCCCACATGCCAAGCAAAATAACGCATTTTCTCATCAGACTATTATTAAGAATTAAGCAGCGACGATACAATGTGTTGTGGTCGTGAAAATATGGTGTGGCTTGTGCTTTGAGCGGCTGCATTTATTGAACCCTTGTCCTTGGGTGTGGCTTAGCGCGGTGCTAAGCTGCGACTTTGCTGCGTGTTTATCCGTATCTTTTTGAGCTTATCAGCACTCGTGGTTTTAGATTGCTATAAATTAACAAGCTGTACGCGGTTATTGCCAATTTCGCTACTGGACGAAATTTCGGCCTCGTCGTAGGCATAAGCTGGGCGTTCGGCACTGCGATCTAAGGGCAGATTGTGAAAATCAAACAGGTTTTTATCGGCCAGCTGGCTGGGGCTAACGTGCTGAATCGATTTGAAAATGCTCTCTACCCGGCCTGGGGTGGCGCGGTCCCAATCTTGCAACATTGCTTTAATGGTTTGGCGCTGCAGGTTTTCTTGCGATCCACAGAGGTTGCAGGGAATAATCGGAAACTGTTTGGCCTCGGCAAAGGCGATCAGGTCTTGCTCGCGGCTGTAGGCCAGCGGGCGAATAACAATATTACGCCCGTCATCGCTGCGTAATTTTGGCGGCATCGCTTTTAAGCGCGCGCCGTGAAACATATTAAGGAATAAGGTTTCGACAATATCGTCCATATGGTGACCGAGCGCCAGCTTGGTCGCGCCAATTTGCTCGGCAAAGGCGTATAGCGTGCCGCGGCGCAGGCGCGAACAAAGGCCACAGGTGGTTTTACCCTCGGGGACTTTTTGTTTGACGATCGAATAGGTGTCTTTATCGACAATATAATAAGGCACACCAAGCTGCTCAAAATATTCAGGCAAGATATGCTCAGGAAAGCCCGGCTGCTTCTGGTCGAGATTTACCGCTATCACCTCAAATTTAACCGGCGCGGTTTTTTGCAAATTTAGCAGCATATCCAACATGGCGAAGGAGTCTTTGCCACCAGAAATACAGGCCATCACCACATCGCCCGATTCGATCATTTGATAATCGACCATTGCATTACCCATCTGACGGCGCAGACGTTTTTGCAATTTATTAAATTCTAGCTTGGCTTTACCGCTTAAGCCGTTAATGTCGGGTGATGTCATGACAATCTCATTCATAGCTGTTGCGCGCATTTTAACCGATCAGTTGCCGAGATGCGATAATCTATCCGGTACTAGGCCTATCAATTTCACAGATTTGCGCTTAAAATATGCCCGCCTTATACCCGAGGCACTTGTGTTTAGTGCTGCTATACCCTGCAGCTATTGCTGAAAAAGGATCCATTCCAATGAAACAACCCGTTCGCGTTACCGTTACCGGTGCGGCTGGCCAAATCGGCTACGCTTTATTATTCCGTATTGCTTCTGGCGCAATGCTTGGTGAAGATCAACCGGTTATCTTACACCTTTTAGATATTACGCCTGCTTTAGACGCATTAGAAGGCGTGAAAATGGAGCTTGATGACTGCGCATTTCCATTGCTTGCCGGTGTTGTATGCACTGATGATCCGATGGTTGGCTTTAAAGATGCTGACTATGCCCTACTTGTTGGCGCACGTCCTCGTGGCCCAGGCATGGAGCGTAAAGACTTACTCGAAGCCAACGCTGCGATTTTCTCTACCCAAGGTAAGGCCATCGATGCAGTCGCTTCAAAAGCAATTAAAGTATTGGTTGTTGGTAACCCAGCAAATACCAATGCCTTAATCACGCAACGCAATGCACCTAGCATTCCAAAAGAAAATTTCACCGCGATGATGCGCCTTGACCACAACCGCGCGAAGTCTCAGCTTGCCACAAAAACCGGCAAAGCGGTTACCGATGTGAAAAACATGGTGGTTTGGGGCAATCACTCTGCTACGCAATACCCAGATTTATCTAACACCACGGTTGCAGGTGAAGCGGCGCTTTCTTTAGTCGCGCAAGATTGGTACGAAAACGACTATATTCCAACCGTTGCTCAACGTGGTGCTGCCATCATTAAAGCTCGTGGCGCATCGTCTGCGGCATCTGCCGCGAATGCAGCAATCGACCATGTTCGTTCGTGGGCGCTTGGCACCACTGATGGCGACTGGGTATCGATGGGTATCTACTCTGACGGTTCTTACGGCATTGAAGAAGGCTTGATTTACTCATTCCCTTGCACCTGTGAAAACGGCGAGTGGACTATTGTACAAGGTCTAGAAACCAGCGAGTTTTCTAAAACGCGCATGGCTGCTACCGAGCAAGAACTGAAAGAAGAGCGTGACGCTGTAGCTCACTTGCTACCTTAAGTTTTAAGCTTTAAGCTTTCCGCCCTTCAGCACCTTCGCCAGCTTTAGCGAAAGCTTAAGCTAGCAGAGGGTGTTAAAAACCAGCTTCGGCTGGTTTTTTTTGGCCTAATGCAAACTGCTATTCAGGCTGCTTTAGCTGCTCTGGCTTGTTTAGCTTCTTTAGCTGCTTAAGGCTAATACTAAAGAAGTTAAACCTTAAAAGGTAAACGTAAAGCCAATGCTGGGTAGCGGCATTTCAGGGAACGCATAGCTGGCCTCGCGCGCACTGTAGTCGGGCTCATAATCCCAGCCGCGCTGATTCTTTTGCCCATAGGCATTCAGCAGCTCAAAATAGGCAATGATTTGCGGCTTGCGCCAGCCAAGGGCGGGATTGCCTTGGCTAATCAATACATCAGCGCGCAAATCCAGTCGATGGCTGGCATCAAATCGCTCACCGTTGAGGGTTCCTTCGATCGGGTCGTAGGCTAAAATGCCGCCGTTGCCATCATCAATTGGGGTTGCCGCAATAATATCGGTGTAGCGATTACCCGATTGGTAACGCCATTTGGCTGACACATTGACTCGCCGACTCAGCTGATAACTGGCAGCTAGGTTAATAATCCACGGCTGGTCAAACTCAAACAAGAAGCTTTCGCCGGTAATATCGTTGTCGCGATTGGTTTCACTGTACGCGAGCGTCAGCCAGCCTTGCCAGGCGTCGCTAAAGTCTTTACGCAGCAGTAGCTCAAAGCCATACGCTTCACCCGAGGCGCCGTTCACATACGGCGCAATAGCGCTGGCCGCGGTGACGGTATCGGTTTGTGCATCAGGGTTTGCCACCACCAGCTTGTCGAGTTTTTTGTAGTAGCTTTCAAATTGCCAGAAATATGGGCCTAGCCAGCTTGAGGTTTGCTCCTGGCTAAAACCTGCAACAAAGTGCTCGGCCTCAACAACGTCGAGTTCGCGTGTGCCAAAGCCATCGACAATATAGCCGTATTCAAAGCCGCGAAACCATTGGTGATGCATGCCATAGCGCAGCCACATACGCTGCTGATCGCTGAAGAAAAACGTCAGACCAAGGCGCGGCTCATAAAGGCGTTGTTCTGAAAAGCTGATATAGCTATGCCGCAAACCAAGATTCAGCTCTAGCTGGTCGCTGAGCGACCAGTTCATATCGGCAAATAAAGCCGGCAGCTGAGTACGCAGTTTATCCTTTGATTCGATAATCGGGGCTAAAAAGCTGGGCGGACAGACCTGAAACTCTTCGTTACAAGGCTGGTTGCGGCCTCTGGCGCGATAATCAAAAGTTTCTTCGATCAGCTCTAGGCCTAACAGCAGGTCGATATCTTGCTGTGGCGCCAGACGGTAATCGACCATGATGGCGTTATTATAAACCACGCCATCTAAGTCAATGGCCTGGCCGACTTCAAGATCTATATCTTGTTGTAAGGCGTTAGCACGCCAGTTGGCTGAGTAGGCATCGTCGTCGATACGCAAAATAAAAGCCTGGTTGTTATAGGCCTGGCGCACATCAACACCGCCCAGTAAATCGGGGTCTTTAAGAACTTCATCGGCATCTTCGTCAAAATTCAGGGCAATAAAGTCTTTCGCGCCAGAGGCAAAAAATTCTAGGCTGTAGCTGTCGTTAAT
>JABSRR010000186.1 GCA_013215025.1 Pseudomonadales bacterium | reverse complement strand
CGTTAATTCGCCTGCAGCGAATCAACGCTGGCAACAACAATATCATCTTAGCCAAGCTCGAGGGCAATAATCCTGCCGGCTCGGTGAAAGACCGGCCGGCGCTAAGCATGATTCAGTATGCTGAGTCGCGCGGCGATATCAAACCCGGCGATACCCTGATTGAGGCGACCAGCGGCAATACCGGTATCGCGCTGGCGATGGTAGCGGCGATGAAGGGTTACCGCATGGTGCTGATTATGCCCGATCATATGAGCGCTGAACGTAAACAATCGATGTCTGCTTACGGTGCCGAACTGATCGAGGTGAGCCAAGCAGAGGGTATGGAAGGCGCGCGCGATCTGGCATTAAAAATGCAAGCCGAAGGCAAGGGCTTGGTGCTGAATCAGTTTGCCAATCAGGACAATCCCTTGGCACATTATCAAGGCACTGGCCCCGAAATTTGGCAGCAAACCGGTGGTAAAGTCACGCACTTTGTCAGCTCTATGGGCACCACGGGCACGATTATGGGCAACTCGCAATACTTAAAAGCGCAGAATCCTGAAGTGCAAATTATTGGCCTACAGCCTGCTGAGGGGGCTTCGATTCCGGGAATTCGTCGCTGGCCGCAAGCGTATTTACCCAAAATTTATCAGCCGCAGCGGGTCGACCGAATTATCGATATACACCAAGACGCAGCAGAACAGACCATGCGTCGGCTAGCCAAGGAAGAAGGTTTGTTTTGTGGCGTATCATCGGGCGGTTCAATTGCTGGCGCTTTGGAAGTGGCAAAAGACTGCGAAAATGCGGTGATTGTCGCGATTATTTGCGATCGCGGAGATCGCTATCTGTCGACTGGCGTGTTTCAGTCGCCTCACTAATGGATTAGTACGAATACAGGCTATTTGCTCAGAGATTATCTATTGATGCTGAGCGCAATGAGAAAGAGCTGACTATGGTTCAAGTTCGAGATGAATACCCCTTGCAGCATGACGGTGGCGTCGATATTGCTGCTTGGATAGGTCGTTTGCCTATCGCCGACCAGCTTAACCCCAGTGCTCAGGCGCTGCTTGAGCAAGCCGCATTTACAGCGCAGCAATATCACGGTCATCTGTCATCGCTGGGTGATTCTTGGGGCGAGCGCTATAGCTGCTTTTACACCGGCTTAGAAATGGCCGAACTATTAGCCGACTTAAACCTCGATGTTGATACACTCAGTGCTGCGCTGCTCTATCGCGCGGTGCGCGACGGCTTTATTGAGCTGGCGCAAATTCAAGCTGAATACCCTGCGATGGTGGCAAAATTGATTGGCGGGGTGCTGCAAATGGCCGCCTTATCATCCTCCGATGCGGTATTTGAAGAGCAGGTGCTTGGCTCGAAAGAAGCGCAGCCTGAGCATATGCGTAAAATGTTGGTGGCTATGGTTGACGACGTGCGGGTAGCGTTAATCAAGCTGGCAGAGCGTACCTGTGCAATTCGAGAAGTTAAAAACAATGCCAGCCGTCGTCACAAGGTGGCGAAAGAGGTGTTTGAGGTATATGCACCTTTGGCGCATCGCTTAGGTATTGGCCATATCAAGTGGGAGCTAGAAGACCTTAGCTTTCGCTATTTGCACCCCGACGAATATAAGCGCATTGCCCATCAGCTGGATGAGCGCCGCCTCGAACGTCAGCAGTATATCGATAATGTGATTCAACAACTCGACACCGAGTTAATCGATGCCCGCATTGAAGGGCAAGTGAATGGTCGGGTAAAGCATATTTATAGCATCTGGCGCAAAATGCAGCGCAAAAAACTCGACTTCTCGCAAATCTACGATATTCGAGCCGTGCGCATTTTGGTCAAAGAGATCCGCGACTGTTATACCGTGCTCGGTATTGTGCATACGCTGTGGCGTGCCATCCCGAACGAATTTGACGACTACATAGCGCTGCCAAAAGAAAACGGCTATCGCTCGCTGCATACTGCGGTATTTGGTGAGGGCGGCAAAGTTGTTGAAATCCAAATACGCACCTTTGATATGCATGAAGAGGCCGAATTTGGGGTTTGCGCACATTGGCAGTATAAAGGTGCCGACGCTGCCAGCAGTGCTGGCTACGAAGAAAAAATCGCCTGGTTAAAGCAGGTGTTAGATGAGCAAGAAGAAGACAGCAGTAGCCTATCTGTTGAACTTGAGCAGGTTAAGCAAGATAAAATCTATGTATTTACCCCTCAGGGCCATGTGGTCGAGTTAAGTCAAGACGCCACGCCGCTGGATTTTGCCTACCGCGTACACACTGAAATTGGGCACAGAACCCGCGGGGCAAAAGTTAACGGTCGTATTGTGCCGTTAACGCATAGCCTTGAAAATGGGCAACAGGTTGAGGTGATTACTGGCTCAGAGCCTGAGCCTTCGCGCGAATGGCTGCGACCAACGCTTGGCTATATCAAAACCTCGCGCGCTCGCGCCAAAGTAAAGGCCTGGTTTAAAAAGCAAGATCGGTCAAAAAATATTGCTACCGGTAAAGCGCTGCTGGATAAAGAATTTAAACGTCTGGCCTTAACCGGAGTCGATGTAAAGGTCATTGCTACCGAGCTAGGCTTTGCCATTGTTGACGATATGTATGCAAGCGTTGGTGCCGGTGATAAGGGTACCGGCCAAATCGTGCGCCTTGCACAGCAGCTGCTGGAGTCGAGTGGTGCCACCCAGTTTGAACTATCGCCGCAGTGGCATACGCGCAGCCGCCAAGTAGCGCGGCAAGACAATAGCGTTGAAGTATCCGGCACCGGTAATATGCTGACGCAAATGGCCAGCTGTTGTCAGCCGGTGCTAGGTGACGATATTGGCGGCTTTGTTACAGTAGGTCGTGGCGTGTCGGTGCACCGCCAAGATTGCCCGCAGTTTTTACACCTCTGTGATAAACACCCCGAGCGCATTATCGAAGTAAGCTTTGCGGCGCAGGCGGCTAAAACCTGGCCAGTGGATATCGCGATTGTGGCGTATGATAGGCCAAGGCTTTTATCAGATATAACCTCAATGTTAGCGAACGAAAAAGTAAATGTGTTAGCGATTAAAACGCTATCCAATACCAGTGAAAATACCGCCGATATGCAGCTTACTATAGAAGTTGAAGGTATCGACTGGCTAAGCCGCATCATGGCTAAAATTAGTCATATGCCGAATATTATTTCGGTTAATCGTTTGGTCGGCGACAGTTTACTGTGATTATATGCCTCGAAATAGTCACGTTTAGGCCAACAATCTCGAGTACCCAGCACGCAAACTATGTATACCATTGACGATCTAAATTATTTGATGGCGCGCTTGCGCAAGCCAGATACCGGCTGCCCTTGGGACCTCAAACAAACGCTGATTTCTATTAACGACTCCACTATCGAAGAAGCCTATGAGCTGGTCGATGCGCTGCAGCAAAGTTTTGCCCACAATGGCAAGGCTGATCAACAGGTGTTAGAAGAACTGGGTGACGTACTGTTTCAAGTGATTTTTTACGCCCAGTTGGCCAAAGAAGAGGGCAGCTTTCAATTTGCCGATATCGTGCATGTGCTGTGTGAAAAGCTGATTCGTCGCCACCCGCATGTATTCCCTGATCGTGAACTGTATGCCGAGCACAGTGAACCTGTGAGCGAAGCTGAAGTGAAACGTCAGTGGGAACAGATTAAAGCCGAAGAGCGTGCCGAAAAAGCCCAGCTGCAGCAGCAGTCCGCGGGTTTTTTTGATGATCTGCCGCGTGCATTACCGGCGCTGAAGCGGGCGCAAAAAATTCAAAAGCGCGCCGCCAATATTGGCTTCGACTGGCCGAATGCAGTAGCTGCTTTAAGCAAAATTGATGAGGAGCTGGCTGAGCTTAAACAGGCCCTCGATACGCAAGATGCAGCTGCATCAGAGCAAGAGCTAGCCGATCTGATCTTCAGCTGTGTCAATGTTGCACGGCATCTGCAGGCCGACGCTGAAAGTCTGCTAGAGCAAGCCAATCAAAAATTTATGCGGCGCTTTGGCTATATCGAGGCGCAGCTAGCTCAGCAGGGCACAAGTCTTGAGCAAGCGAGTCTGGTCGAAATGGACAGCCTGTGGGAGCAGGCTAAGCGACAGCCAGAGTCGTGATCTGCTCAGTATTTCAGCGACTTTGTAGCTACAGCATAGCTAGCCAGCTTTAAATCACGCTAAATCTCGAAATTAGACTTGTCTGCCTAATCGCAAGCAGGTATGGTTGCCGATTCTTAAAATATCAGGCCTCAGGCATGGCCTATGCGACGCCATTATTGAAATCAGTTGCTGTCATTGACTGAGCATGTTGAGGAGTTTGTATCATGCGTCTTATCCTATTGGGAGCGCCCGGCGCCGGTAAAGGCACACAAGCGCAATTTATTTGTGATAAGTATAATATTCCGCAAATATCGACCGGCGACATGCTGCGCGCGGCGATTAAAAATGAAACCCCGTTGGGGCTGCAGGTTAAAGATGTGATGGCATCTGGCGGTCTGGTTTCAGACGATATTATTATCGCGCTGGTGCAAGAACGCATTGCTGAATCAGACTGTGCAAATGGTTTCTTGTTTGATGGTTTTCCGCGCACTATTCCGCAAGCCGAGGCCTTGGTAGCAGCCAATGTCGAGCTTGATGCGGTGGTAGAAATTGACGTTGCCGATGATGAAATTATTAAGCGTATGTCGGGTCGACGTGTACACCCAGCATCCGGTCGCACCTATCACCTAGTCTATAATCCGCCCAAGCAAGAGGGCAAAGATGACGTCACTGGTGAGCCATTGATTCAGCGTGAAGATGATGCCGAGGCAACCGTGCGCAAGCGTTTAGAGGTCTATCATCAACAAACAGCACCACTGGTTGGCTTTTATAAAAATCTTGAAGGTGCAACAGCGCCAAGCTATCAGTATATTGCAGGGGTTGGCAGCGTCGAAGATATTCGCGATGCCGTGTTTGCTGCACTAGCTTGATAGTGTTAAACATATACTTAAATAAGCAATAAACTCAGTGTTATGCTGATAAAAGAGCGAGGCTCAGGTTGTGATAATCTGAGCCTTTTTTATATAAGCGCAGCTGGGTTGCTTATTTGAGTACGGGCCAAAATTCATCGGCTGTTTTATTGCTTGGCTAAGTTATTGCCCGGCTGGGTAATTGCTTGCCTAGTATGTTGCTCGGGTGAGTAATTGCTTCGTGTAGTCGGTATGGCCTTTGCGGCTTGCACTTTAAGCCCCGCCCTTAAGCCTTGCCCTTAAGCCTTGCCCATAAAGCCTAGTTGTTAACACCCAGTGCTTTGCGCGTTGCAATCACAGATGCTTCAGTGTTGAATATACCCGGTTAAT
>JABSRR010000185.1 GCA_013215025.1 Pseudomonadales bacterium | reverse complement strand
AATTGCTTATGCAGATCACTTCCATCAACGACAGTAAAGCTATAGCTGTTATCGTACACATCCGAATTACTTAAGCTAAATGGCCAGCCATCATTACCAAATTCTGTATCCAGCCACGCCGTATGCGCTTGATATTCTGCTTTAACTGAGGCTGTCACTTCAGCATCAGTGATCGAAGCCAGATCTATATCATTACCAATTGCTGCTTGCTGCTGTTGGTATCGCAATTTAAAGCTATCAATATAAGCAGCATTAATAGCAAAGCTTGCATCAGAGTCATCATCGACGCGCTGCTTAATCAACCATAAGCCATGATATCGAGATTCAACCTGACTCTCATAAGCCTCAACAACCATATTAGCGGCATCATCATCAAGCAAATCTAAAGTATCCCAGACGGTAGCCATATAAGCTTGCTCTTCTTCGGTATATAAATTCTCATTTATACCGTTAACGAGGCTACCATCGTCCAAAGAAATTGATATACCACCTGTTGCAGCCCATTCACCAATGGCTAAATTGCCTTTATTTTGACTAACAGAAATATCACCTGAGCCTGCACGCATACTAACAACACCTGATGCAGAAACATTAAAAGTGTTAACGCCGACCTCGCCGATACCGCCAGATTGGGTTTCAATATCTATAGTATTTGCAGAAATATGCGTGCCATTTCCAACTGATTTCAAGTCTTTATTCGAAAGAATATCAACCGCATATTTAGCATTAATTTTTTCAACTTTAATGTTTTCGTTTGAGCCTGTTAGATGAGCAAAAACCGACTCATTGCTTGAAGCTAAATTCACAGTATTAGCAATGATATTCATAGGGCTGGTTGACTGGCCAATCTCACCATTCGCCTGAAGCCTAACAACATCTGAGTTAATCGAAGCTGAGCCTTCTGAAATAATCTTACCATGAGTTGAGGTTATATCAGTGGTACCATTCGGGTTGTAAATCGTCCCAGTTAAATTAACAGAGGCCTTAGAATCAATATCAATAAGGCCTGTTGCTGAGCCAGCAAATTCTAAAGCAATCGAATGGTCAGCCTTAACATAGGTATGGGTTTGCATATCTAGTTCTTTAGCAATTTTTACCGCTGGGTCTTCATCGGTAAGGCTACTACCATAATATTTGCTGTAACTTAAGTTCCAAGAGCCATACCAGGTTTGCGAAACACCGTCAGCATCATACTCATGACGAATATAGTCTGTTGCTGAACCACCAGTACATACTGAGGCATAGGACGTACAACTGGTATAACCAGAATATTCAGTATTCCAATAAGTATCGTATTGCCATTCGCCCACAACGTCTGAATATTTACCAAAATAACCATCGTCAGGTGCATTAAAGCTGCGCTTAATTTCTGCACCCTCTCTAATATAAAAAAGCTGACCAGCTTTAGTATTATAGTTAGTAGAGTTAGTGCCTACCGAACCTTTATGGCGAGAGCTTGAATCATTATAACTGGTTGCGTAAGAATTCGTTTCATAGTGTTCAATTCTTCCACCTGGGTTATGAACATACCACTGGGCTTTGTTTGATGAATAATTCTTATCAACAATTTTAATAATGCCTTCAGCATTTTCACCTGCATTCAGGTTATGAATAACAAGCTCTGTGTTAGATAAGTTATCAATATCAATTTGGCCTAAACCATCTTTAACTTTGATTTTACCTTCTGCGCCTGTTGAAGAAATCTTGGCATTAATCGACACATAGCCACCGCCTGATACAGGCATATTGTCAACATAAAGCTTACCGTCGCCAACATCATAGGTGAGTGTGATATCTGAAGCGTTAGAATCTACTGTAACCTGTGAATTAATATTGGTATACAAGAAACGTTCTGGGTTATAGTTTGGCTTAAAGAAGCTAGGCTGATAAAGGGGGTTATCGCTTCTTATACTCCACACATCGCCCGGTGAAATTTCAACTGTATCTCCTGCAGACAAACCTTTTTGTGCAATATAAGAAGCAATAGCGGTATCAAAGCCACTGCCTACATTCACTGACCAGTTATTATCTGTTCCAACCTCGATGGTACCGTTAATATCTAAGCGCTTAGCATTAATAACAACCTTCTCACCGATGATAGAGCTAGCAGGTGAGCCAAGGTCAGACTTCACTTGATTATATGTAGCAGTTCTTACAAGATAATCACGCTTATCGAGGATATTATCGAATTTCCAGTAAGTGCCACCACGACTGCCACTATTTGAGCCAAACGCACCCCAAATATTACAATCTATAGTAGAGCTGCAATCAGCTGTTTCTTGCGAATTATGAAAACCCCAATTTAGATAAACATGAATAGTATGATAGCCATCGGCACCTGCATCATCAGGCTTGGTATACCTATTATAATAAGAGTCTTGTCTACCTTGATGCTTAATACCAGTACCAGAGAACCAAGCATTAAATGCTAGCATTTCTTGCTCATCTATTCCTAGCTCACTATTAATATCTGTTTCTAATGCACCATTAATATCAGCTAAATACTTTTCATTAACCCAATAATGAACAAAGTCCTCTGCACTAGAAGGCTTCCACTTATCTACAAAATTAACCAATGAGCTTGGCGAACGGCCATAAGACTGCTCCACATTAGGGTTATTAAGCACTAGTGAACCTTTAGAAACATCTAAATTAATACTTAAACCTTCAATAGTAGCTTGCTGAAGCAAGTCACCCTCACCAAGAGAGATATTAATACTTGAAGCTAAGTTGGTGATGTCACCATCAATAATGACATCAGCATTTTGGTAATTGATTTTGCTCGAATCAGGATTATGATCGATATGTATGCCTGGTTCAGTACCCGATTGCTCATTGATATAAGTATCAGGAATGAAAGCGCCACCCTGAATATTGACGCTACCACCTATTCGATTAGCAATCTCTAAGTTATTCACCATCAGGTGCTTATCAGATTTATTGTCGATGATAATTTCAGCGTCACCTTTAGCAGTGAAAGTTGGCCTATTGTTTGAGCCTCCATCAAGGCTAATGTCATCAGCAACAAGATTGATATTACCTGCTGCAGCATAAAAGTCGCGCACTTCAATGACATCATTTTCAACGCTTGATAAACTATCTACAATCACCGACAAATCAGCAATCTCGATTTTAAGCTCGCTAATTTCTTGCTCATAAGGATTGCTAGCACCGGTATCATCATTAGAGGTTGTTCCTCCTGTCGCACCAGAACCTGCACCATTTTCATCAGCGCCATCAGCAATATTGCCTTGATTATCATTGGTATCAGTTTCTTCCCAGGCCTCATATTCATCAACCAGAGCCTGTAAATCGTCAATATAGGATTGCAATGTAGCCCGAGAGGAGTACTTATCATCTAACAATGAAACAGAGTCAAATGGATTGTCTGTTGCAGAAGTAGAATCACTGAATCCGCCATTTTTATTAATAGAAACAAATTGGTAAGCAAATTGCCCAGCTACGATATTGCCAGATCCTTTAAATGCCATGCTCGATGAGTCATCAACATCACCCGAACCAAATGTCGATACACAAGTGCCTATACCGCCAAGGCAGCCAGTCTCCTCAACACCATTTCCCTCAGCATATACATCGCCTCTATTCGATTCGATGGTGACATCATGGTCTGAGCCAATCGATATATCGTCACCAAATTCAAGATAATTGTTAGAGTCAACATCAGCTTTAGCAGAGCTAGATGCTGTTGCGTCACGAATAGCAGTAATATTTATATTGGTGTTAGCACTTGCAGCAACTTGATTTTCAGCAAAATAATCAGAAGCTCGACCGGCATAGATACCTACGCCTTCGCGAGCATTAATAGTAACATCGTCGCCAATTACAACACGGTTATTGTAAACTATATCTACATCAGTATCCGCGCCTGCGA
Source organism: Pseudomonadales bacterium (assembly GCA_013215025.1). NCBI lineage: Bacteria > Pseudomonadati > Pseudomonadota > Gammaproteobacteria > Pseudomonadales > Pseudomonadales bacterium. The sequence goes on along the minus strand of JABSRR010000185.1, from coordinate 1,426 downwards.
TCGCAGCAATTGCCCATACGTTGACAGAGGCTTCACCATTGACTGTACCGCTGGTGTAAGTACCAATGCCTATCTCACCAACGATGTTATCAATAACAACATCATCACCAATAGTCACCGCATTATTAGTAGTTAAGTTAATATCTGAAAGCGTACCTGCACCTTGGAAACCACCACCCACTTTTAATACAGCAGAATCTCTAACAAAGAAGCGCGAGGAGGCGTCTATAGTAATATCATGATCCGTTGAATCGTTTAACCAAGCCAGAGAGCCAATTCTCAACAACACATCATCCGACAATGTGACTGCCGAGTTAACGCCTTTTACATTATTATAAGAAAGCCCTGCCGTACCATTAAAACCGCCACCAGAGCCAGCATAAACGTTTGCCTCGAACCTGTCGTACCAAGCATAATCTAGGCGTTTTGCTTCATTGCGCGCATCGATATCGACATTAAGTGCTTCAAAACTTACATAATCGCCAAGTACAACCTCTGCATCGTTATCGACTTCAACATCAGCCTCAGCACCAGTGCCACCTGCTAACGATGCTGTGGTAGAGTCAGTTGCCGCATAGAAATTAGACTCATGATAGGCGCTAATATTCACATCATCAGCCGTCATCGGCACATTATTGTAATTAGATGACCAGTCTGCAATTTCAATATAGGCAGCTTTTTTACTGTTTGATTTATTTAAGGTATCGGCATTAGAAATAGCAGCGTTGCCAGCGGCAAAACCACCACCGGCCGCCGTTGTAAAAGCTTGGTTCTCATCTAAACTGACAACATCAAGGTTAAAGTCACCTAAGCGGCCAAGGCCGATCGGGTCAACACCAAAAAGGATACGTGTTGAGGTTTTAGAGGTTGAATAAGACTCCGTATAGCCACCAGCCACTATACCAAACGAATAACCTTTTGCTTCAGCTATTTGACGAGAGTGATTACGCGCATTAACGGTAAAATCATCACCTGGCAAGGTAACAAAATCACCTATATTGACGGTTGTTTCAGATGTATTTTCAGCGTCTGCATAACCACCTGCACCAGAGAATGCCCCTCCGACTGCCGAAAGAGCCTGAGCATCAGCGCTCACATACTGAGCATCTGTACCATCACCGGTTTGCGCATTAATTAAAACCTCTGCATTATCTTTAAACAATGTAAAATCGTTGACCGTAACTTGAGATTCAGTATCAACTTTAGAGTAAGCAAATGAAGCACCAAGTCCCACAACACCTCCTACATTAACACCATAAGAACGTGTTAATGTACTTGGCTCAACATAAGTACTGGCAGAAATATCACCCTCGCCCGCGCCTATTAAACCAGCAAGCACAGTATTAGCCGAAGAGTAATCTCGAGCCTCAGCAAAATTAACACCTACCGCACCTAAAAGACCCGCCGCTGCAGCAAAAACTGTAGA
>JABSRR010000184.1 GCA_013215025.1 Pseudomonadales bacterium | reverse complement strand
GTTTTCCTCCATCAATTTTTCTTGCAGCTAAAAGTTCCTCTGTTCTAATAATTCCTAAAGCTTCTTTAAAATCTGAACCTAATAGATTTTGTCCTCCGTCACCTCTTGTTAACGATAAATAGTAGGTTTGTGCATGAAGATTGTTTGCACTGTAAGCAATCATACGGGTATTTTCATCATCAGGATGTGCCGCAACATATAAAACTGTTCCTAAAAAATTTAAGGCTTTTATGTCATTTAATATTTCTAAACTATTCTGTTTTAGAGGTTCTTGCGCAAAACAGATTGTAGAAATGAAGCAACAGCTTAGAATCCAATTCCTTAGTCTCATATATTTATTTTGCTCAAATATATGGGTATATCCTACTAATTGCTTAAAGTTTTAACGATTTGTAAGGTTAAAAAGTTAAGTCAATTCAAGGCGCGATGCTACAGTAAAGTTATTTTTATCACCCCTCCCCACATTTATGATTAAGGGGAGGAGTGAGGTTTTACCTTTTAAGTGTAAAATGTGCTTTAAACTCGCTTTTGGCTCCCGTTGTAGGTTCTGTAAACTCAACTCTAAACCAATAGTCTTGGCTCGGCATCGCCTTTCCGTTATAAGTACCGTCCCATCCTTCACCTCTAGGGCTAATTTGCTTTAAGAGTTTGCCATACCTGTCAAAGATGTATACAGTAGCCTGTTCATCACCACTGAGTGTGCTGATGTTCCAGGTGTCGTTAAACCCATCTTGGTTTGGTGTAAAGAATGGCGGATAATCGATAAACATAAACTCAATGCTTACTTCACCACATCCTCCTTGGTCTCTTCCAGTAATGGTATGCATACCTGGCGTTAGGTTTGTAAACAAGAGTGTTGTTTGCCCTGGTTGGAGTTGTATCCATGGCCCGTCATCGATTCTAAACTCGAAGTCACCATTTCCAGTAATGGTATTGACTTCAGCAGCATGGGTTGAGCTAAATGCAGTCGTAACGACATCGACATTAAAGTTGATGGCTTGATTAGGGATAACATTAGCACTAGAGTTGGCTTGGCATCCAGTTAGCAGATGAGTGACCACCACGGTATATAGCCCTGGTAATGTAGGCGTAATGCTTGGTGTTGTATCTGGCAATGGGACGCCGTCTAAGGCCCATTCAAAGCTAAATTCAGCCTCAGAGAGTCCTGTGTCGATCACTGGAGGCGAGATTTCGTTAAAGATGGCATTTCCTGAGGCATCGACACAGAGGATGACGCCATCGAAGCCAGAGATGTCCCCAAATATAGGATTAACGATGATATCAAAGACGAGAGTTCTGCTAGACTCACATCCTGTGAGTGTATTGATTACTTCAGCAATGATGGTTGTAGGGGTTTGTATAGTAGTGTAGTTCACCGGATCGGTGATGAATACCCCGTTGTCATAATTGGTTTGCCCTTCGTAGTATAGGACTTGCGTATTGTTAGGGGCACCAGGATTAATGAGGTCATCGTATAGGGTGAGGTCTATAGTAGCAATGCCCTGTTGAAAATCATCAGCACATACGACAAGCTCATCAGGATTATCAGCAGCGATATTCGGGCGCGGTTCGATGATGATTTGCACCTGAGCGATGTTGTTGGTATTAAAGCATTGCGAGTCAATATTGGTAACCCGTATAAATAGGATTTCACCATTGGAGGCGATGTATCCCGGAGATATGGCATTTATTCCATCCTCCGCGTCCTGCTCAGAGGTGTGGTAAGTCACTACAAAATCCTCAATATTTTGCACGGGTGTGGTGTTCGGGTCAAGCAGCGGTATGATAATGTTGCTCGCACCATCGGTAAGGTCCCATAAGTTGTTTGTAATGTCTTGGGTAGAGAAGAGCGTAGCGTTTTCGGGAGAGGTTTCATCATCTGCACATAAGGTATAGGCAAAAGGATCTCCTTCAGGGTTAAGCTCAGGATTCGGCAACACGACCAGCTCGAATGGGACTATGACAAAGCAGAAATTTCCTGCAACATCATTATCCACCCTGACGTAAATGATTTGAACATTCGTAGGAAGTCCGTTTTGATCGGTTTCGTTTAAGGCCGGGTCGTTGACATAGGCTGTAGGATCAGCGATGAGATCGGCAGGGTCTTCATTAATAGCACCGTCTTCATTGAGGTAATAGCTAAGCAGTACGTTTTCAGAACCTGCGATAAAGTTCCCGCTGAATGTAAGGTCAAAGGGGTCTATGGCTACTCCGTCATTATCGTCATCACACCCAGTGAGTCTAAGCACATCAGGATCTGTGGTGCTTGGGCTAGGCAAGGGCAAGACGTTTATGGTAAGCAGCACGGTTGTGGTACAACTGTTCTGCGTATCGGTATCTTGCACAGCGATAAATATCGTCTGTGGTTGAGCTGTATTGGTATAGGCTGTATGGTCTGTAATAGCAACCCCATTGTCTAGATCGTCTTGGCTTTCAAAATAAGTAAAGACTAAGTTGGCAGGGACGACGGTCTGTCCTACAATCTCCGGTTCTTTCACCGTTAGGTCAAATACTGTTTGCGGGAACGGATCTTGGTTGTAGTCGTCGTCACAAATCTCAAGAGCTGTTGGTGTAAATACCACAGGTAAAGCTTCTACCGTAAGGGTAAAGGTGTTGTTAGGGTCTCCAATACTGTCAAATAGATCCACACATCCTGTAACCAGATCTTCAATACGCACATAAATGGTTTGCGGATTGGTGATGTTGGTATAGTTAGTGGGCACTGCAATGGCATTGGTACCTGCTTCAGCATCAGCCTGAGTTTCATGATAGGTCACTTGAGTGTCGTTCTGAGTTCCTATAGCTTCAGGGGTATTGATTGTCAGGTCAAAACTGGCAAATCCGTTAGGAGTATCGTCATCACAACGGGAGAGGTCAATGAGGTTTTCAATTTCTGGGCTAGGGACTACGATAAGGTCGAGCGGACGCGTATCAAAACACTCCGTTCCGTCATTCCCATTTGGGCCAGTGTTTGTTGCCCGTACATAAATGGTTTGAGTGTCGTTGTTGCTTGTGCCAAATGGCAGGGAGGTATCGATAGGGTTTACACCCAATTCAGCATCAGCCGCAGTGAGGTGAAAGGTGATGCTAACCTCAGGCTCGTTGTTTAAGATGTCCTCGATGATGTCTTGGAGGTCGAATTCAGCAAAACCATCGTTATCAGGGTCGCAGATTTCTATAGGGTCTAGCACTGGTGCTAAGCTAGGCACGGGGTTAACGGCTAAGGTAATTGTGGTGCGAATGCTACATCCGTTAGTGCTTGCAGTGACTAAGATTTCTAGGGTCTGCGGATTAGTGGTATTGACATAGGCATCGATAGGGTTGATGGGGTTATTGTTTAAAAGATCATCTTCCGTTTCAAAGAACTGCACGTTAAGTTCGTTATTGCCCAGAGTAATTTCATCGATGGCGTCGTTAAGGTCGAATGTGGCAATTTCGTCACTAAGGTCGCCCCCCGTATCATCGTCACAGACCTCTAGAGGTTCAGGATTAGTAATTGTTGGCAGAGCTTCGACAATAATCTGGAACTCTTGGATATCAAAACACAGGCTGTTGTTAGAGGTGTCGACGACTTTAATCCAGATGCTTTGCGGAGACGATGTGTTCTGAAAAGCAGTAGGAATAGGGACAAGGTCAGTATCGGTCTGTGCGCCTAGAAGAGAAGTGTGGTAGGTAATGATAAGGTTGGCAGGATCTAGAGTGCCAAGGGCTTCAGCTTCAACTTCTGTAAGGTCAAAGGCCAGCACGCCATCAAAGTCATCATCGCAGCCTACTAGGGGATCTTGTATAGGTGTTAAGAGAGGACTAGGGACGACTTGAATAAAGAAACTTCCGAACTGCTCACACCCATTGTTAGTGTCTAGGGCTCTAAAGAATAGTTCTTGCTGATCTTGCACGACATTGCTGTATGGCGAGGCCAGGACACCAACATTATTAATGGCATCGGCTAGAGTCAGGTGGTAAGAGATGACAATATCGGTATTCCCAATGGTGATGATGTCGTCTAAAGTGGTTAGATCGAAATTGTTAAAGAACCCGTCGTTGTCATCGTCGCAAGCTACCAAAGGATCGATGTTTAGATTAATCGGATCAGAGTTGGAAACAATGATTTGGAACGAGGTAACAGCATAGCAATTAGGATTGAGTTGATTTTCGATACGGATAAAAATATCTTGAGGGCTGGTTAGATTCACATAGGACGACGGGTTCGGAATAGGATTTACATTAGCATCAGCGTCTGCTAGAGAGAGGTGGAAACTAATGTTATGTGTAGCCAGTGTTTGGTTAGATCCTAAGGCTTCGGCAGAGATAGAAGTTAAGTCGAAGGCAGCCGTTCCATTACCAGAACCATCATCACAGCTCTCGATGTCAGATGGCGCAATAGCTTCGACATCAAAGCTACCTACGACAAAGCTCTCTGTGATAAAGCATGAGTTGTCGCCCGCATTTTCCAAACGGATATAGATGGTTTCAGGATTTGAAGAGGCCAAGTATAGCGTCGGGTTTGCAATGGGGTTGCTGCCAGTATTGGCATCTGTTGGATCGTTATGATAAGTGAGTATTGTTCCAGCGGCATCAGGCACACCTAATGAAGTGAGGTCGTTCAGAGTTAAGTCAAAGGGCTGTGTTCCAGTAAAGTCTCCACATTGGGATAAGTCTACAGCAGGGATGGTCACTTCAGGCTGTTCAACCACAATCAGGTTAAAACTGGTGATGGCAAAGCAAGAAGGGGCGGTCGCATTTTCCACACGTACCCAAATTTCTTCAGGCGTAGCCATGTTGGTATAGTTAGCCGGATCAGGGATGGCATTTGTATTAGCCGTTGCATTGGCATTGGAATTGTGGTAAGAGGTATTGTGTGTGGTGACATCTTGGTTGGGCCCAAGAACAACAGCATCTTGCTGTGTCAAGTCCCATAGGGTCTGTCCTGTACCACCAGTTTGCGCACAAAGGCTTAAATCGGGTGGCTGAATGGCTTCGACATCAAAGATGTTTAGCAGAAAAGAGGTCGTTCCAAAACAAGTGCTATCGCCAGTATTTTCTAAACGGATATAGATGGTTTGTGTTGCCGCAGTAGGAATGTAATTAGCAGGATCGGTAATGGCATTGGCGTTAGTGTCTGCATCAGCTAGAGAAGTGTGGTAAGAAAGCACTGTTCCAGCGGCATCAGGCACGCCCAAGGAAACAGCATTATTGACAGTCAGGTCAAAAGCTTGTGTTCCAGTAAAGTCTCCACATTGAGATAAGTTTACAGCAGGGATGGTTACTTCAGGTTCTTCAACCACAATCAGGTTAAAACTGGTGATGGCAAAGCAAGAAGGGGCGGTCGCATTTTCCACACGTACCCAAATTT
>JABSRR010000183.1 GCA_013215025.1 Pseudomonadales bacterium | reverse complement strand
TGAATATCGATAACGCCGCCAATCGCATTGGCAAACGGTGAGCGCCAAGCGCCGGTGTATAAATCAAAATTAGCGACTACATTAGGATTAAAAATTGAATTACCGTCGTTATGAAATACATAGCCAACGCGCACGCCGTTAACATAATATTGATTATCAAGCGGCGAGGAACCGCGAATCACTGGCTCACCGCCAAATCCGTCGCCAGCAAGGGTCACGCCGGGTAATATCTCAACCGCTTTTAAGATGTCGTTGCCGGCACCTGCAACCGCTTTCAAGCGCGAGGTATCAATGCTGGCAGGCTGAAACGATAGCTGCTCGGCCTCAACCACCACTTCTTCAATTTGCTCTGGCTGCGCCTTTACAGGTGCTTCAGTTTGCGCAGCTTGCCCCAGCTCGGTCTCGTCTGCTAGTAAAGGCTGGCAGCTCAGCACAGCAAGCCAACATACGCAGCTTGAGGTAATTCGTGAGGTAATTCGAGAGCTAATTAGAGAGCTAATTCGGGCGTTCATTACAAGATTCCAAAAAAAACCAGCATCGTGATGCTGGTTTTGTGTCATAGGCTGGTTTTACGCAGTTAAAACTAGTTTAGTTTATTTGTTCATATCATCATAAAAACACCAGGTGTTTTTATGCGATTTTGCGACATACATCGCGGCATCTGCCTGACGGCACAATGCTTCGCTGTCGAACGCAAACCACTCGTCTTCTTCGAGCTCTGGCAAAAACGCGACGCCAACACTGGCATACACATTTACCACATCGCCGTTTTCGAGACTGACATCATGACCAATCGAGACCAAGATTTTTTCTAAAATCGGTTCAATCCGCGCCTTATCAGACACACCTTGTAAAATAATCGCAAATTCATCACCGCCAAGCCTTGCCACAGTATCGGTGCCGCGCACAATCTGCTTTAAGCGCTTGGCAATTTCAACTAACACATAGTCACCCGCGTGATGACCGCGCTCATCGTTAATTGGTTTAAATGCATCAAGGTCGATATACAGTAGCGAGAGCTCATACTCTAAGCGGCGGGCGCTGCTAATCGCCAGAGACAGCTGCGAATGAAATTCTTCTCGGTTTGCCAAACCAGTTAAGGGGTCATGCGCTGCCTTAAAGGCCAGCATATTGCGCTCCATAGCCAATAAACGCTTCAGGCGAATACTGTTGGCCTCATAGATGGCTACCGCAATCATCACCATGACACAGGCTGTCACCGGCAAAATAAGCTGCATCAAGGCATATTCATAGCTGTCGGTAATCATAAACAGTGGCTCATAGGTGCCACTTTGGTCGACTAGCCAAAACACTAAGAAAGTAAAAATCGTTAAGATAAACCAGGCAATACCCGAGGTAACATTGGTGAGCACGAAGGCAAAAATCGGTGGAATAATGAGGATATACAACATTGGCGAAAACGCGCCACCGGTTAACCAGCCGCCCACCACCGCCGAAATATATGGCGATATTAATGACAGATTGCCAGCTAGGTTAATGTGTTTGAAGTACAGTAAGGTAAGGCCTGCGATGGCATAATTCAGCATACAGCCAAAAATAAGCGGCACGCCATACTCAACCACCGACGGCGTATTATTAAAGCCAAGCAGAATAATGATTAAAAACGATAGGCAGGACATCATATTGCAGAACAGAATAAATGACATCACGATTGCCTTGCTGCGACTGTTAGGGTCAAGCAGCAGCTCGTCTGGCAGTAATGTGATTAGCCAGCGGTATAAAAATGTCTGTTCAAAGCGCGTTGTTTCCAACTGTGACGATTGCATGAAAGCGGTCTTGGATCTATCCAATGTTATTACTGTATTCAATGCCTAGCTGCAGACTAAGCTTAGTTATACGGTAACACACTTTTAGCAGCCACAAGGGCTGACAGGCTTCCGTCAGGCTATGAAAAAATCACGCCTGTCATATTTATGACATATTTATAGAAAATTGAGGGCTTAAGCTGCTTAACGCGCTAGTTTTTTGCGCACCAAGCTCGGCTGGTGTTGTGCCTCAAAGGCTGACCAATGCGAGGGGTGCTGACTGAGACGATCGGCGATCAGCCAAAATACGGCTGGGTTATGCGCAAAACCCACGTGGCTAGAGACTACTTCGATATTTTCAACAAAGCGACTCGGCGGCAGCACAGCCACCTCAGGTGCAACTGCACCATCACTGCGACTATAAATAAATGCGGTATGCACTTTACGCTCGGCAATCTGATTTGCGCGATTTAGCCACGGTGTTACATCTTGCTGATCGTCGGGCACATCGGATCGGTTAGCACGCTTTAACAAAGACCACATGCTGGTTCCGCGAGGGTCACCAATCGGTGCTCCCAGGGTGATAACCTGACGAATCAGATCAGGGCGTTTTTGTGCAATTGCATTGGCAAATACGCCGCCCATGCTCCAGCCAATCAAGCTGATTTTTTCATTCGATTGCTCACTCAGTGACTCACAGCGTTCGATGACCTGCGCTTCTTTGTCTTCGCAGTAGTCAATAATCTGCGCCATTTGGGTGGTTCGCCCTTTGGGCAAATTAGTGCCCAAGCGCCAAGGCTCAGCTTGGTAACCCAGTTTGTTCAAATAACGCCTCAGGAATAACATTGACGCGTCACCCCCACCAAAGCCAGGCAGTGTCATCACCGTATGACCATCGCTGGGCGCGGCATCGGCCAATAAATTGCGCCAGCGCTTATTGTAAAGCAGCTGCATCAGCTCAAGGCTGGCTTTGGGAAATTCCCACAGCAGTTGTGAGGTTTCAGGCGGGGTCGGATGTGCAAGCGATGATTGAGACAAGGCTAGGCCTCTGCGTGAATGAAGTCGGGCGCGTTATAGTTCCAAGAACGCAATTCGGTACGTTTTGAAATTCGCCAACCTTGCTCGGTTCTGACGTATTCATCGATATACCAAAGCCCTAGAAAAAACGTTTCTGAATTCCCTTCCAGTTTGATGGGGTTAAGACACATAACTTTGCCGGTAGCGCGGCTAGATTCTAATTGAATCTGGTGATTAGCCATAAAATGCTGGGTATGCTTAAACACCGGCATATTCTCAAGCAGAAAAGCTTTTGCCTCAGCATAGGGGCCAGCAGGACCACCAAACGCCGAGTAATCGAGAAAAGCGTCAGCGGTGAACACCTCATCTAAACGCTCAATGGCTTGTTGATCAATCGCATCGGCATACGCCGTGGTTAAATCTTGAATTTCTAAGCGATCGGAAATTTGCTCAATAGTGTATTTCAACATCCACCCCTAAAACACGGAAAATCGATAACAATAATGATAGGCTAATTCTCAACAATTGAGCAGGCTATGTCTACAGGATAAATGCATTGATTGATGCCAAGCAATAAAAAAGCCGCAAATGATGTCATTTGCGGCTTATCTCAATAGCGGCGATTAACCAGCAAATGCCTCGCCAGCTGCAATGCGCGCGCCAAGGGTCGCTAATAGCTGACCTGAAGTACCTAACACGGTTTCAATTTGTCTTGCCCACAGGCAGAAACGCCACAGATGATAATCTTTATCAATACCGGTGCCGCCATGCATATGCTGCGCTGCATAGCTGACGCGATGGCCAGTATCACCGGCCCAAATTTTGGCGATTAACACCTCATTGGCAGCCGACTTACCAGAATCGAGTATCGACGCCGCCTGATAGGTCACAAGCTTAAGACACTGGGTATCAATGAAACAGTCTGCAGCACGGTGCTGAACGGCCTGAAATGAACCAATCGGCACGTCAAACTGCACTCGCTCACAGGTAAATTGTGCTGTCGTTTTTGTCATTGCATCGGCAATGCCCGTTTGCATCGCACAGTATGCTGTTACCGTGCGCTGCATTAACCATTCAACCGCCTCATCAGCAGCCGTGCCAATCAACACGTCATCTGCCGCAACCTGCGCATCTTGCAGGCTAACCTCATACCATGGCTCTTGCGTGGTTGAAAGTTGACGAGTTAGCGTGACACCGTCAGCTTTTGGATCTACTAACAGCAACACTAAATCATCAGCATTTTTTGCGGTAAGTAAAATACGTTCTGATTGCTCAGCAAACGGCACACAAACTTTAACGCCATTCAGCACAAAGCCACCGTTAGCCGCTGTCGCCGTGGTAAGCGGTGACATTGGCGTCTCATTGCGCGACTCATGCAGCGCAGCCGTCAGTAAGATCTCGCCGCTGGCTAGCGGTGCTAATAAACGCTGCTGTTGGCTCGCATTACCAAAGGCCTGAATCGGCAAGCCTGCACTCACTAGAGCCGGCACTACAGGCACCGCGGCAACTGTGCGCCCTACTTCTTCAACCAGCAGGCAAAGCTCCATAAAGCCAAGCCCCATGCCGCCATTTGCTTCATCAAAAGCAGTGCCTAATAAGCCTGCCTCTGCTAGCTGCGACCAAAGCGCCTGATCAAAGCGATCCGTTTGCTGATCGATGCTTGCTAAACGCTCAGTAGTAGACTGCTCTTGTAAAATTTGATGCGCCAACTTTTGCACGTCTAATTGAATTTCGTTAAATGAAAAATCCATACTTATTACCCCTCAATTAGCCAGTTAGCGTTTCGCTTTAGGCATGCCTAAGCCACCACGGGCAATTAGGTCACGCTGAATTTCGTTGGTACCACCGCCAAACGTAATGATTGAAGCAGTGCGGTATAAGGTTTCAAGGCGGCCGCGCAAAATGGCCCCTTTCGATTCACGATGCAGCAAACCTTCAACCCCTAAAATTTCGCCTAACATGCGATATAGCTCGACAAAAAACTCAGTGCCGTAAACTTTTGCGGCTGAGGCATCTTCCATTGGCAAATTGCCCTTGGTCATTTCAGACGCCTGGCGGTAGCAAATCAGCTTCAAGGCTTCTAAGCCAGTGCGGCATTTGGCCAAATTAATTTGCACCCACGGCTGGTCAATCACTTTGTCACCGTTAGGTAAGCTTTCAGCCATCGCCCATTCAGTGACTTGGTTGAATAAATCAGAGAATGCACCCACATTAACCAAGGATAAACGTTCACGGTTAAGCTGTTGGAAAATATACAGCATGCCCATGTTTAACTCGCCAACCAGATATTCCTCAGGAATACGAACATTGTCATAGTAGGTCGCGTTAGTGCGCACATCGCCAAGGGTATGCACTGGCGAACAGCTATAACCTTCTGAGCTTGTCGGCACTAAAAACATAGAGATTGCTGAGTGCTTTTTCGCTTCTGGATCAAAATTGGTTTTTGCTGCCAACCAAATCCAGTCTGCGTGATGGGCAAGCGAGGTCCACATTTTCTGACCATTAATCACCCACTCATTACCGTCTTTTTTGGCTGTGGTTTTTAGCGACATAAGGTCGGTACCAGCACCCGGCTCCGAATAGCCGATACCAATAATCAGTTTGCCGC
>JABSRR010000182.1 GCA_013215025.1 Pseudomonadales bacterium | reverse complement strand
ATGTGTTTTTGTCATACTGCATTAATTCTACTGGGACTCCATTAACTTCTATGAACGCAACTGTTAAACCGTCACTGGGTGAATTTGGTTGAATGATTATCTTTTGCCCTTTTAATGCATCGTCTAAATCACTTACTTCAAAAGCGACATGAGGCACAGATTTAACAAGCTCTGGATAAGGTGCATCTTTCCAGTACCTTTGCCACTGAATACCAAAGGGATTGTTTTCATGATCAGATACCGTCATTTTTAAATGAGGCAAATCAATTTCACCCTCAAATTTTTCTAGTGTTGGTATGCCTACATGATTAAATTTCATTGGAATTCTTTTTAAATCTGAGTGATAGCTAAGGGGCCAGAAGCCGACATTGCTGTGTACGGCAAATGCCACCCCTAAATTCCACAAGAAGTTTTACTCCCGCTCCATTTTACTGAACGAGCGCGCATCTTTTTCATATGCGAGGAATAGAGCTGGTTGGACCCAGTTCTAACTGGGCGCTCCATACCAACTAGAAGTCTTCGAACTGAGTTACGAGAGGTCCAAGCCATTTTCAATAAGTAGGTCACGGTATACGCTGTTTCCACGGCGAGCTGTATGTCTACTCTACATTCAAAGCCTTCCGCGGTAGCAGGTACTTTTCGAAGATTCGAAACGGGTAGATATCGAGTCTTGAGGGGGTGAAGCCTTTATCGATACTCTCGAAATCGCCATTGAAAAGTACCACATAGTGCTCGCCCTCAAAGACTGGCACCAATGTCTCCCTATAGTGACCTAAACTATCATCGGGACTTCGATTGAGTAAGGCTGTAAATGCACGCACACTACTAGTGCCGTTTGATAGAAGCTCTTGTGATACCGCTATTTCTAGTTCTCGATAGGCGAGTGCTGGCGTTTCGTGGTCCGTGCTCAAGAGGTCAGACATTTTGTGCGTCCAAACTTTGTACGCGTCAACGTCATCTGCAAGGTCAGAATCTGACGTAGGTGGAACGTATGCTCGGCTCAACAGATAAAGCGTATCTTTAACAACAGCTTCGCGTTCGGACCCGTAAAGTAACTCGAGAGGTACGAATCTAACCCGCGTCGAAATCCTACCTTCCCAAGATTCATCGGATAGAAGGAAGTTAGGCGCGTCTACAGCAACGACAAAAGAGCCTTTTAGGGCATTCGTGTAGGTGCGTGTCGCAAGTTGAGAATCGTCAATCCGGTCTCGGTATTGCACATAGCAGATTCCTTCTTTGACAGCACAGACGCCCCCTTCTGTTGCTGATCCTAACTCTGCGGACATCGCTAATATGAGTGCGATAAATTTGGTTCTCACAAAGATCTCTGTCATGGTCTGGCCTCAATAAGTAATGCAGACATAGAGCTCTACAAGGTGCGCATCTCACCCTAAGCGCTTCGAGCACTCGCGATAGCTCAGTGGTGCCGAGCGGTTCATCACAAACGAACTTGGCTATTCATACTGGTGCCATTTGGCATTCAAGATCGTCATCAACCGCTTAATCGCCCTCTTCAGCTGACAATTTCAATAACTCTTGGTAATGAGCGGCTTCGTATACGTTAAAGCTCGCTACCGTTAGAAGGCGTTCGCTGTCATTAGGGTTAGTGAAGAGGAAAAGAACGTACTCCTTACCACCAACTATGGGAACTAGAGTATCCCGGACAACATCTGGGTAGCGGTCGAATACAACAACATTGGTGACAAGTGGGTTGCGCAAACAAGGATCCTGCAGAATTTGCAGCGATCTCTCCCTCTGCACATCGTCATGAGCCTTTAAACTGCTAGTGTCGATGTCTACCTGCTCGAGCATGCTTGCGCTATCGAAACCTTCGGGACAAATATCTAACAAATTGGCACCCTCTGGGGCATACCTCTTGACTGAAAAATTTAGCTCCCCGAAATCGAGCTCTATTTCATTCCGTAGAAATTCCCGAGGGTAGAAAACCACATCAATGTACACGCTATCTGGTTTACCCTCGCGACGCGAGCGAAACACTCTTTCAGAGTCAAGAATCACGAACTCACCTACGGCAACAGCAACTGAGGCCTCCATCGACAGTGCTAGAACGTCAACTGTCGCTCTAGAAAGCTCTGTCTGCGTACAGCCAGATTCATCACACACAGTACTTATGAGCGATTCCGTATGGGCGCCCGCAGTCGAGGCCCAGGAACCCAAGAAATGGGCCACGATGAGAAGAACATGAGCTAGGTACCGCTTCATCGATAAGCTAAGGCAGTTAACAACTGCGTTGATGTACTATACAACTGTGCACAGAAAACGCTCTCCATCGTGAGGGGCTGGTAAGGGGCCACTAGCTGCCGCCGGATACAAACCAAAGCATGGGTGAATAAGAGTGGCCGAGCATTCGACATCGAACATATTGCTGATTCAGCGTTCGCTCTCAAGCATCACTTTTCTATAGTTTGATCTACTACTGAAGAATGCTGCCCAGATACAAACGAAGCACAGTGCGGCTGGTATCAGAAAGTCCATTGTGGAACCGTTCGATAACAATCGATTTACTAGGAAGCCAAGCATTGAGGTTGCTACGAGGGGATAGGTAAGCTCGGCTGCTGGCGTCAAACGCTGATCTGACTCGAAAGCCTCGGGATGCTCTCGAAAGTATCGGTAAAGAAGAACGCCGCAGATGGCGTAAGCAGTTCCAAGAACCACAAAGGACTGCGGCCCAAAGTCGAATGCGCCCATGGGATATATGATGAGTGAGGCGCCAACGCAGAACACCAAAAAACTAAGGGAAAAGCCCAGGTACTGCTTCCTTGTCATTGCTGATATCTCCGCAACCAGACAGATAATTTCTAATTAATGAACTATAGCAAAGGAGCTGTCGCCTGCGACGTGAGATTCGTAGAGTCCCATGCAATCTGGCAGTCAGCTAAGGGGCCAATAGCTGACGCTCATGTACTGCCCGAACTAGGCCACGCTGCATAGGCACCCGAGACAAAAATATAGGCAGAGAGACCAAGAATCGGCCCGATCTTCGTCATACGATCAGTGGTAGCTTCAACTCCGGTTGCTACTATCCCTACCAACAGGAAGAGAAACACGCAGGAAACCGCATAACATGAGCCAATGATAAACCCCTTGCTGACGGGATATTCGCGCCGATGGCAGTACCCAGCGACGAAATGCAAACCTAGTATCGCTGCAATAACTAATCCATACTCAAGAACCATAGAGCTGTTGTACTCCTAATCGAAGGCAGTAACGGGGCCAAAACCGGACGTTGACCAAATTGTTTTCTCGACGGCTTTAAAGTCTCATAGATCATATCGCTCCGGCTCAGCGTTATAAAACCGGGGGTTCGCGTTTTTGAGCCACCACCACACCCGTGCTGGCGTGACGCCAGCCAAAGACACCATCGCGCGTTTTCGTGAGCGAATCACCCAGCTTTATAAGCAAGATGCGGGCCCAAGCCCGCATTGGGGCCTACGCAACACGCTGGTGGCATTGGGTGTGCGTAGGTTTACCCGGGACGCAGGTGCTGGTCGAACAGAAAGCCCTCACCGGGGCTACGGACAGAATATCATCCGCACTATGACGATCGGGTTTGGGACAGCATTATTGTTCGAAACACAAAAGTGGGGCTTCAGCGCTACAAGACGCCCTGATCACAGACAAAGCGCGGGCTCTGCCGAAATCACCGATGGATCCATCTTGGGCATCCCACTGTGCGTCGGTGAAATCTTGTGGGCGTGTCCAGTCGTTGCAATTTAGTGTATTGAACTCGCTCTCACCGTTAGGCGCTGTATAGTCCCAGTAGCCAACCTTCACAGTGAAGATGTTGCCCGCTGAATCTTGATTAAGGAAAGTGCCAAGAGCGGGCACGAATTCTCCGTATTCATCATACTCGATCTCAGGACAATTAGGGGCGAGGACAATTTGGGATAGATCAACCTCGCAATTAAAGAGGTCGTCCCAGTCGTTGGCATGGACCGTTCCGTCTGTGCGGACGTACGGGTACTCACTCTGAGCGAATCGATCCGCAACGGAAACGGCGCTATCAGACAACCATGCTTTGTAATTGTCGGGGTTTTGTAAACCGGCGTCTGCCGCACGATTTTGGCAAATCGCGTCTGCACCGGCTAAGCCTCCCAAACTACCGTCTTGAAGGGTGCTCGTAAGGAAAACAACCTTCTTACAGTCGTAATCGACGGCGCAACTCTCACCCGATTCAAGAATGAGGTTACTCTCGCATTGTGTGGTGGATGGGGCCTTAGAAGTACAGCTGCGATCAATGCTCAAAGTACCCAGCTTCAGCGCTACACCTGAGGTATTACTGATTTCCGCCGGGACGATAGGTAGATTAATGACTCCGCCTTCAGGGTTGTCCAGCTCAAGCATACTCGCCAATGCCTGAGGAATGTTCAGGCTGCCCAGTGCGCTCAGGGTTAGACCCGCCCCCAATAACATCACACTCAATAATTTACGCCCCTGCGGGCCGCGCAATGTGCGATAACCTATCACCGCCATCAAGACGCCAAGCGGTATCAACAGCAACGATGGAATCGGCACGGGCACTGCCGGTGCAGAGCTCACTGGCGCAGGTCCATATGTCAGGGTACCGCTTGTTTGCGCGAATGCGACTGAAGAAAGTGTCAGCGATGAAATCGCCGCCCATGCATGTTTGATGCTCATGCTATTGCCCCTGTTTACAGTCTTTTTCTTTGGAGAAAGCTCTGCCTTCAATGCGCCTAATGTTGTAGTGCTTCTATATCTGTTTGAACCCTGAGTTTAACTGACAACGCATTAATACTGAGCCGCGATTCTGCCCAATAATATTAACCAACCAAAGCTTTCTTTTAAATTATGGCGGTTACACACACGGATTTTAGAAGCACGGGGCGCTCATTTTTGAGCGGAGAGGATGTTTGTCTGATGCACACTTCACGTCCGCTTTGTGGACGAAAGCGGACGTTCAACAAACCGTATCAAGATATCTGCAATTAGGCGAAAGCAGCATTTCACCGCTCTGCGGATGGCGAAGCGTGAAACGTTCAAACAGGATACCGCTGCTGGCTTGATTGCGTCTGGACGGAGTAACTAAAGGGAACATCTTCCCAGCCAGCTTTTGCACCGCCATGCAACCCATCAATTCGCGCTGCCACGATACCTCCACCGAACTTGTACCCTTTGTCAGTGATTCGCTTGATAGAAGCGGCCGCAGCCTCCTCTGGTGACATGCCGGTCCGCATCAACTCAACGGTGTGATAAGTTGGTAAAAACCGCATCATCACATCACCGTTTCCCGTTGCTACTGCAGCGCCAACGTCTTGGTCTGCGTAGGCACCTGCTCCAGCGATAGGAGAGTCTCCCACACGCCCTGGTATTTTTAACTCTCGACCATTGGTTGAGCAGCCAACACAGAGATCGCCTCTCGCATCAACCGCAATTGAACCGACCGTATC
>JABSRR010000181.1 GCA_013215025.1 Pseudomonadales bacterium | reverse complement strand
ATACGCAGAAAATTGCCCTGAACGCGCTGGTATTTTTGTTTCATAAGGTGCTTGATCAACCCTTGGGCGAGCTAAATTTTTCTTTGGCGACCAAGCAGCGACGCTTACCCACGGTGCTGAGTGAGCAAGAGATAGCCAGGCTTTTTCAGCAGTTTCCGGCCAAGCGCTTGCTGGCGTTTCAGTTAATGTATGGTAGCGGTCTTCGCTCGGCAGAGGTATTAAGCATTCGCTTGAAAGATATTCAGCTGCAGCAGCAGGCCCTGCATGTGGTTGATGCGAAGGGCAATAAAGACCGTGTCACCTTACTAAGCCCACGCTTAAATTCTGCGTTAGAGCAGCAAATGCAGCGTGCGCTAATGGTACAGCAGCAAGATAATGCGCAGGGCGTCGGTTGCTCAATGCCGGTAGCGCTGGCGCGCAAATACCCGCGCGCGTATTGCTCGCCAGAATGGGCGTTTTTATTTCCGTCCGCGACATTATGCCAGCACCCGGTGAGCGGCGTGCAGTGCCGTCATCATTTGCACCCTTCAGTGTTGCGTAAAGCCCTGAAAAAAGCCGTTCTTGCTAGCCAGCTGCATAAGCGGGTAACCTGCCATACGTTTCGACATTCATTTGCCACCCATATGCTGGCGCATGGCGCAGATATTCGCACCGTACAAGATTTGCTGGGGCATAATGATGTGAAAACCACGCAAATTTATACCCATGTTTTGGGCCAGCATTTTGCTGGCACAAATAGCCCGTTAGATCGCTTATTGGCTTAAACTTGGCTTGGTTTGGCTTGGTTTGGCTTGCTTAGCTAAGCGTGCCGGGCTTTTTTAATAGCAGAATATCGCGCACAATCGATTCGCTCATGCGATGTTCGGCATTAAAGACAATCGGCTCTAGCTGTTGTTCAGCAAACAGCTGCAGTATCGCCTCACGCTTGGGCATATAGCGGTTATAGGCCAGCGCCATCACACCCCCCGGTTTTAAGGCATTGGCCCAGGCGCTAGCGCAGGCTGCTAACACGCTTAGTGGATTGCGTGCCTTGTCACTGCCGTGGTGCTGAATACCATAGGGCAAGTCGCTCACCAGCGCATGAAAGCGTTCATCGCGCAGCAGCGTATTGCTGTTGCGGCTGTCGCCAATAATCAAGCGCATATGGGTTTGTTTTACCGCAAAGTCGATAAATTTACCCTGCCCTTGTTTATTAGCCTTTCCCACAAAGCCGTGCTGCAGGCTGTGTTTTTGCCGCTGCAGCTTGGTTTGCTTTTTGAGATGCTGCTGCAAATCTAACAGCGCCTTGGCATCTTGTTCGATGCCTTTGCTATTGATGCCATAGCGCATTGCCCACAGCAGCGTAGTGCCGCGTCCACACATAGGATCAAGCAGTTTGATGTGTTCGGCCGGCAGCGGCAGCTGAGCCAATGCTGCATTGATTAATAACTGCGTTAATAGCTCGTTGGTTTTGCCCTTGTATTTGGCACCATAGACAAATTCTGCACCCAGCTGCCAGTTTGGCGTAAGCGGCAGCGGCTGCAATAGCTCACCCTGCTGCTGAAACACGGCTTGCACAAACGTCAGCCTTGCCACCGATGGCGGCAGCGGCGCATTTAGCTGCAGCCGCAGGTAGCTAACCCCTGCAATCGTGTCGATACTGTAGCTCTCTGCGTTAAGCTGCTCAGCTTGCAGCCAGGCTTCAGTCTCGGCCGCAATCACGCGCGCGCTGTCGGCAAAATATGCGCCCTTGCACAGCGGTGAGATAAGTAACAGATACGTTTGCACGGTGTGTCCTTGAGAAAAAGCGCTATGGTAGCAGTTTCGCCAATCGGCCACTAGCGTCTGCACAATACGCAGCTTTGGCAGTCTTAACTATACTGTAGTTAGGCTTGTTTATGGTGGAGATAATCATGGCTGATCAACACTTTAGCACGGCGGCGGCCCTGTTATTTGACCTTAGCGGGGTCTTGTATGAAGGCAAGCAGGTCATCGACGGCGCCACCGCCACCATTCGCACCCTGCGCAGCGAAGGTTATTGCCTGCGCTTTATTACCAATACCGCCAGTCAGGCCAAGAGCGATATTTTAATGCAGCTACACGCCATGGGCTTTGAGGTAAGCGCGGCTGAGCTATTTACCGCCACCGATGCAGCACTTGGCTATATTCAGGCGCAGCAACTAAACCCTTACTGCATTGTACATCCAAATATTCAGCCGTTTTTTGCCGGTTTTCAGCCGCCTTATGATAGCGTGCTGGTCAGCGATGCACGCGCTGGCCTGCATTATGCCGCGCTGAATCGCGCTTTTCAGCTGTGCTGGGCCGGCAAGCGCTTAATTGGTGTGGGCAATAACCGCTATTTTAAGGCCGATGGCGAGCTGCAGTTAGATGCCGGGCCGTTTATTCAAATGTTGAGTGAGGTTTCTGGGCAAACCGCCGAAATTGTCGGCAAACCCAGCGCTGAGTTTTTTCATGCGGTGGTTGATTCGACCGGCTTCGCCGCCGATCAATGTCTGATGATTGGCGATGATGTGATGGGCGATATCGATGGCGCCTTGCGTGCTGGCCTGCAGGCCTGTTTAGTGCGCACTGGCAAATATCAGCCCAACGACGAGCTGCTGCTTAACCCGCCCTGCGCGGTGATTGACTCGATTGAGGCGCTGCGCTTACACAGCACCCTGCCGTTTATTGAGCATGAAAATGCCAATCGGCCATGGCATCACTAGGCAGTCGGGCCAGCGGATTTAATAGCGGCGTATTGGCGACAATATCTTGCTCAAAATCACCGCGTAAGCGGCAAACCTCGTGCAGCCCATGCTGCTCTAGGCCAACAAAAAACCGTCGCCCCTGCATCGGCAGCACCGTTTGCAGCGCCGATTCGGGCAGCACCTGCTGACCGTTGCGAATGGCCAAAAACTGCGCATAGATAGCCTCATAGGAATCACCTGACAGTTGAGTGACTACCTCGGTGGTATAGCGAAAGGTCATGCTTTTCATTGTCTGCTCCTGCGTGATGTCTGCTTTGCTATTTGTTACTAGTGTATGCAATCAGCGGCTCAGGCTCAGAACATTTGTATGTATAAAGCGGCGTTGTTATTACCCTTATATTGCCTGCAGCGCTTGCTCGAGGCGGTCGACCAGCACCACCTCCATGCCGGCAATTGGCTCGCGCGGGGCATTTGCGCGCGGCACTATCGCACGTTGAAAGCCATGCTTAGCCGCTTCTTGCAGTCGCTCTTGCCCCGACGGCACGGGGCGGATTTCGCCCGACAGGCCAACCTCACCAAACACCACCAGATTTTGCGGCAGGATGGCGTTGCGCAGTGACGACACCACCGCCAGCAAAACAGATAAATCGGCTGCAGTTTCTAACACTTTTACCCCACCAACCACATTTACAAAAACGTCTTGATCACCGGCATGCACGCCGCCGTGGCGATGCAATACGGCCAGCAGCATGGCTATGCGGTTTTGCTCAACTCCAACCGCCACCCGTCGCGGGTTGCCAAAATTACTGTCGTCGACCAAGGCCTGAATTTCAACTAACAGTGGTCTTGTGCCTTCCCACACCACCATAACTACCGAGCCTGAGGATGGCTCAGCCGCTTGCTGTAGAAAAATCGCTGAAGGGTTTTTCACCTCTTTGAGGCCGTCTTCCATCATCGCAAATACGCCCAGCTCGTTGACCGCGCCAAAGCGATTTTTTTGCCCGCGCAAGGTGCGAAAGCGGCTGTCCGATGAGCCTTCAAGCAGTATTGAGGTGTCTATCATATGTTCTAACACTTTAGGCCCAGCTAAAGAGCCATCTTTAGTAACATGACCGACAAGAAATAAAATCGTGCCGCTTTGCTTGGCAAAGCGGGTTAAAAACGCGGCGCTTTCCCGCACCTGACTGACGCTGCCCGGGGCCGAGCTAATCTCGCTTAGATGCATCACCTGAATCGAGTCGACCACCATGATCTTTGGCTTGTGCTGCTGCGCCTGGCTAATGATTTGCTGCACATCGGTTTCGGCCAGCAGCTGCAGCTTATCCATAGGCAGCTGTAGCCGTTTGGCGCGCATCGCCACCTGCTGTAGCGACTCTTCGCCGGTCACATATAGCGCTTTTTGCTGCTCGGCTAGCTTGCATAAAATCTCTAACAGCAGCGTTGATTTGCCAGCGCCGGGGTGACCGCCAATTAAAATCGCCGAGCCGTGTACCAAGCCGCCGCCCAGTACGCGGTCTAACTCGCCCACCTGGGTTGAAATGCGCGGCAGCTCTTGTAAGTCAACCTCGGCCAGCGTTTGCACCGCCTGCGTCGTCTGGCCAGCATAGCCGCTATAGCGCGGTGCATTAGCTGAGGCCTTGGCTGGCTGTAAGATAATTTCGCTTAAGGTATTCCAAGCGCCGCACTCACTGCACTGGCCCTGCCACTTGCTGTGTTCGCCACCGCAGTCACTGCATACATACGCTTTTTTTGCCTTAGCCATGAACGCCCACACCGTTTTTGCTTGTTTCGGGCTATTGTAGGCAGCTTTCAAACTACTGTAAATATAAACAGGTTTTTTTGTTGGCGGTTTTCGCCTATGCTGAACTTGTCAGTGTTTAAGGAAGCCGAATATTGCTGATAAGCTGTATCGCCTACTGGTTCCACCCCCTATCTTGCCAAGCCCTATTGGCAACACTGTCGCTGACACTCACAAAACTTTACTCGCTCGTTCACCCAATTCTTTTGACTCAAGAAGGATGCCAAGCCTATGCAAAAAATTTATGTGCTCGATACCAATGTTTTACTGCACGACCCCACTGCCATTCATGCCTTTCACGAACATAAAATCGTGATCCCCATGACGGTCTTAGAAGAGCTCGACTCGATCAAAGACCGCAAGCAAAAAGATGTGAGTCGTGAAGCGCGTATCGCCATAAATTCGATCGACGCGATTGTCCGTGACGCCACGCCAAAAGCCATGCAGGCGGGCATTCAAATTTCTGAAAACCTACCCGGCAAGCTGTGCATCTATGATGACCAAGGCGTGTCTGATAAAGGCATTGCTAGCGTCATCACCGGCTCGCCACAGCAGAACAACGACAACCGCATTATCAATGTCGCGCTGGCCTTACAAAAACAGTATGTCGATGCCTTTGTTTGCCTGGTAACCAAAGACATCAATATGCGCATCAAGGCCAAAGGCTCGGGGCTGGAGCAGGTTGAAGATTATCGCCGCGATAAAGTCATTGATGATATTTCTTTACTGGCGCATGGCCATATTACCGTGAACGGTTCATTTTGGGATTATGTCAAAGAGGTCGACACCCAGCAGTACGGCGATAAAACCGTACACATCGTCGACAGCGACATTGTCGATAACCCCTACCCCGGCATGTTTATCGCCGATGAAGAAGATTTTTTAGGCTATGTTGAGCAGATTGATGCACAGCAGCTTTGTTTACGTGATTTATCTGGCGATCAGCTGATGCGGCAGAATATTTGGGGCCTCACACCGCGCAACCTGGAACAGGCGATGGCAATGTTTTTACTGAATCAACCCGAGGTTGACCTGACCGTGCTAACCGGCCCGGCGGGCTCGGGTAAAACCTTG
>JABSRR010000180.1 GCA_013215025.1 Pseudomonadales bacterium | reverse complement strand
ATGGCTTATAGACGTTCTAATTCACAATCTCATTTATTCGCCTGTAAGAAAGTCATCAACAGCTCGTTTACAAGTGCTGCCATCAAAACCTTGATAGTGTAATTTTTGTAGTAATTTGTTTCGATAACGATTCAATTGCTGATAATCAGATTCCGAATCATCTTTGCTGTAAGAGATGGTAAATTTTTTACTGAGCAAATCATGGGCGATAGATTGCCAGTCAATATTAAGCGCATCAAGCTGCTCGCTGACAAGCGCTGAGTTTATGCCCTTTTGTGCAAGTTCACTGCGAATGCGATTCGCACCGCGATATTTTCGCAGCGCATCACGAATAAAAAGCTCAGCAAAGCGTTGATCAGAAATAAATTGCTTTTCTTGAAGGTACTCAAGTAACGCAGAGATGGTCTGTTCGTTATAATGTTTGTTGACTAACTTTTGCTTGAGCATCAAGACGCTGTACTCTCGCTTTGCCAGTAAACCGAGCGCATATCGAAGTGCGCTTTGATCGAACGTTGCTTCGGGCGGTGATGATATATTATTCATATCATATTCACCCAAAAAACCTGAACTGGGCATACCAAGAGTACGTTGAAGTAACTTGAGCAAGACTTAACGTCATCTTAACAATACCCAGACGCGTTTACCGTAGACATTAACGGCAGCACATTTCACGATAGACAATAGACTATTGCGTCAAATTAGGCTTCTTCAGCCACTTCTGAATCTTCACTTTCCTCAGGTGCGGCTGCAACCAACAGTTTAGAACGAATAGCCATCTCGATTTCAGTCGCTATCTCAGGGTTTTCTGCCAGGAATTTACCCGAATTAGCTTTACCCTGACCAATCTTATCCCCTTTATAGCTATACCAGGCACCAGCTTTATCAACAAAACCATGCTTAACACCTAAATCAATTATTTCGCCAAAGCGGTCTATGCCCTTACCAAACAGAATAGTAAATTCTGCCTGCTTAAATGGCGGCGCCACTTTATTCTTAACCACCTTAACCCGTGTTTCATTACCGGTAATCTCATCACCATCTTTGGTTGAACCAATACGACGTATATCCAAACGCACAGAGGAATAGAACTTCAAAGCATTACCGCCGGTGGTTGTCTCAGGGTTACCAAACATAACGCCGATCTTCAAACGAATTTGGTTAATGAAAATACAGAGGCAGTTGGCTTGTTTAATACTACCGGTAAGCTTTCGCATAGCCTGAGAAAGCAAGCGCGCCTGAACGCCCATCGAGCTATCGCCCATCTCACCTTCGATTTCTGACTTTGGCACTAACGCTGCCACAGAGTCGATAATAACCACATCTACTGCACCCGATCGCACCAACGTGTCAGTAATTTCAAGCGCTTGTTCACCATTATCAGGCTGCGACACAATTAATTCGCCAACGTTCACGCCTAGTTTTTCTGCATAGGTTGGGTCAAGCGCGTGCTCAGCATCAATAAAGGCACAGGTTTTGCCCTGCTTTTGCGCCTCAGCAATAACGCTCAAGGTCATCGTGGTTTTACCCGATGATTCAGGGCCATAAATTTCACAGATGCGGCCATACGGCAAGCCGCCTACACCTAATGCAATATCTAAGGCAAGAGAACCCGTTGATACCGTATCAACCTGCATTTGCGTACCTTCGCCGAGCTTCATGATAGAGCCCTTACCAAATTGACGTTCAATTTGACTCATTGCAGCTTGTAAGACTTTTTCTTTATCGGGTGACATGGCCATGGAAATCTCCTTAATTCAGCCAGCGAGTTCAAGGTTATATGCGCTGACGATATTATGTTTGTAAAAAATAACTGTATGCTTGAACAGTATTATTATGCTTTCACAGCAATTTTCAAGTAAATACTGTAAAAAAATACAGTATTTTTACTCACAGCCTGTCTTATTCAAGCTAATAGCTAAAGAAACGGGCTTGTTAACAACGCTGCTTTACTCATTCAGCTATGCATTACGCGATGAGCTGCCACAGTGATTGCTCATTCTCTTGATACTGTTTAACCCGTCCTTCTGTCTCTAATTTGATCAAATGTGCCAGTAATGAGCATTCAGCTACGGCGTGTAAGCTCTGATCAACATCGTCATAAACGGATGAAACCAGTGTTGATGTTGTAACTGCCGGTAGACCCTGTAAACAATCTAATACTTTCGTTTCTCGGGTCAATCTATGCGTGATCAAGTGATCAATTTCATCCAGCGGCTGGGTGATCATTTCACCATGCCCGGGCGCCAGCTGCTGAATGGGATAATTCAACAAATTTTGAAGTGAGGCAATATAGGCTTTCATGTTTCCGTGCGGCGGTATGATCACCACCGTAGAACCCTGCATAATATGATCGCCTGTAATCATAATCTCGCTGGGCATAACAAAGTAACACACATGATTATCGACATGCCCAGGCGTGTGCACCGCTTGCAACATAGATTGGCCGGCCAAGTTGAACACTTGGTTATGCTGCACATGTGCTTCAGGTACACAGGTCTTATCTTGGAACGGGTCATCGACCGGCGCTAAACCAATCAACTCAGCCTGCGTTTTGTCTCGAATAGCTTGATGCGCGGGTGAATGGTCTGGGTGCATATGTGTGACAAATATTTTGCTAATCGTTTTGCCCGCGCAAGCCTTGAAGATATTCGCAATATGCGCCGCCTCAGCAGGACCTGGGTCTATCACCCAAGCTTCATCCGCAGCATGAACGATATAGGTATTCGTGCCGCTGCCCGTCATCACCCCTGGGTTATTGCATCGAACCCGAATAAGGTGATCATTGATAACTACAATCGCTGACATAATGAATTTTTGTAGTGCCCTAACCTTGTGCCATATTACAGTGTTTTATTTTAGCGTCTTATTTTACTGCCAATGTTTGATAATGATACGTCGACAATCAAATCAAATATTAGTGTCGAGTGCCTGCAAACCGCTTTGTAAAACTGAATGCTATGCGATTGTTTGCCGCAGCAGCCTCGAACTCTGAGTTGATACGTTTATAACACAGCAATCTTATGAAAGCATTTGCTCTGTTTCAGCATCATTGCTTTATCTGAATACAAACAAGCCAAGCAAAAGCTTGGCTTGTTCATAAACCTTGAACACAGTCTTGGCTTGACTAGATTGGACTAGAGCAAGCTATGCTAAAACTAGCTCATAAGTCTCAGCATTAATCGACTAAGCCAGCAATAGCCAGCTCAGGCTCAACCTCAGCGTCATAGTCTACGGCATCAAAGCCGAAGCCGAATAACTTCAAGAAATCTTCTTTGTAGCCGGCAAAATCCGTCAATTCATCAATATTTTCAGTCGTTACCTGAGGCCATAATGCCTCTACTTGCTGCTGAATTGAACGCTCAAGCTCTTTACCATCCATACGATAGCGATTATCGCCGTCTACCGCAGCGTCTGCATTAACAATACAGTCGGTAAACAAACCATAAATTTGTTCTATACAGCCTTCGTGCACACCATCGGCTTTCATCACTTTAAACAGCAACGCCAAATATAATGGCATAATTGGAATCGCCGATGAGGCTTGCGTAACCAAGGCTTTAAGCACCGATACATGAGCCGAACCACCAATACTCTCTAAGGATGCAGAAATTTGTTTAACTCTTTCATCTAAATCTTTTTTCGCCGCACCAATGGTACCGTCCCAGTAGATGTCATGGGTAATTTTATCACCCAAGTAGGTATAGGCTGTGGTCTGACAACCGTCAGCTAACACGCCCTCGGCTTGCATCGCATCTATCCACATCTGCCAATCTTCACCGCCCATCACAGCAACCGTATTGTCAATTTCTTCCTGGCTGGCGGCGTCTAGCGTCACTTGTTTGACTTCTGATTTATCCGTATTCAAGGTTGTCGCTGTTACTGACTTACCAATAGGCTTTAAGGTGGAACGATGCAAAACGCCTGTTTCTGGGTGCTGTCGCATCGGAGCCGCCAAAGAGTAAACGACCAAGTCAACTTGACCAAGGTCGGCTTTGATTTGAGCGATCACGCTTTGTTTTAATTCTTTTGAAAAAGCATCACCATTGAAGCTGGTGTTATATAGGCCAGCTTCTGTTGCCAACTTACTGAATGCCGCCGCATTATAATAACCTGCAGAACCAGGCTTTCTTTCTGTGCCTGGCTTCTCAAAAAACACGCCGATAGTTTTTGCGCCACTGCCGAATGCAGCAGTAATACGAGAGGCTAAACCATAGCCCGTGGATGCACCTATCACCAATACACGCTTTGGCCCCTCAAACTCACCTTGTGCTTTGACATAGGCGATTTGCTCTTTAACACTGGCCTCACAGCCAGCCGGGTGTGCAGTGGTGCACATAAAGCCACGAACTTTCGGTTTGATGATCATAATAAAACTTACCTTAATATTGTTTGATACTTCCCACAGAAATAGCCGGCCATTATAATCGCATCAAAATTATTTTTCAGCTTTTAAACAACGAGCTTAACGATGTCATCAGATTTTGAATCACCCCTGCTTTTCGACACCCCCAGCGCATGGGTAGATGCGGTTTTAGCCGACTTTGACAGTTTTCTTTTAGACCATGCAGCTGCTGAGAAGAAAGCCTCCGGCATGGCGATTTCAATGATTTCTCATTATCCCGACCGCCAATCATTGGTTACTGAAATGGCCGATCTTGCAGTGGAAGAATTATGTCATTATAAAGAGGTAATTAAGCTGATTCATGAACGCGGCGGGCAGTTGGCAGCCGATCAAAAAGATCACTATGTATTAAGCTTTCGTGAGCATATTCGTAATGGCAAATCCATGTACTTCCTAGATAGGCTGATTGTCGCTGGCATCATTGAAGCAAGAGGCGCTGAGCGTTTTCAGTTGATTGCCGATGCATTGCCTGCTGGACGGGTGAAAAATATGTATAAGGCGATCGCCAACTCTGAAAAACGGCATTATCGGCTATTTATCGAGCTAGCCAGTGAATACTTTGATCCAGCCGAGGTGCTGGCCAGAGCTGATGAACTGCTCGCCATTGAGGCTGAGATTGTGCAGAAGCTGCCTATTCAAGCAAAACTGCACTAAGTTTCGCATCAGGCATGCACCGCTACTTTCAACAGTACGCAGAAGCAGAATGCCATCAGCTGCGCAGCTGGGCCGATAGCCTAGCTGAAAACTGTTACCAATTTGCCGTCTGTATACCTGCCTATAATGAAAGCACAAAATTTATCGACAGTTTGGCAGCCGCAGCTTTAGCCAGCAAGGCAAAACAGCTGCTCATCCTTGTCATCAATCGGCCTTCCTCAGTCACACATTGTGAAAAAAACCAAGCGATGCTGCAGTTTTTTTGCGGCTTTGCGCATCAAGCTATCTCACATCAGATGCAGCATGTAATATGTAACGCCTGCCTCGATGTGCTGTTAATTGATTGCGAAAGCGATAATCCACTGCCGCCCAAGAACGGGGTCGGCTTAGCCAGAAAAATCGCCGCTGATTGCGCCAGCTGGCTGTTAGAAAACCACATCATTGCTCAGCCTTATTTTTTTTCTTCTGATGCTGACGTCTGCTTTCCGATTAACTACTTTAGTGCTGCAA
>JABSRR010000179.1 GCA_013215025.1 Pseudomonadales bacterium | reverse complement strand
GCTTTAGTTTAGATGAGCTGTAGTTTAGATGAGTTCTATTTTGGATAACTTCTATCACAGACAAGTGCTAGTCTGGCTTGCTAATGATGAGCGCGGCGCCAACTCATTGGTGATGGCTAGGCAGCAATATCCCCAATAATATCAAACCACGGTTTAATTTTTTTGTGCAAGCCTCGGCAGTTGAAGGCATAATGGCCAAATATCATCCGCCACCTTGAAGGAATCGATGCGTGAAATTTCCTGGCAGCCACATCCTTTCTATCAGCCAATTCGATATCCCCGATATTGAAACCATTTTTGCCGTTGCCGACCGCATGAAGCCTTATGCTTATCGCGAAAAAGCCAGTAAGGTTTTAGAGGGCGCGGTGCTCGGTAATATGTTTTTTGAGGCCTCTACGCGCACCCGTGTCAGCTTTGGCGCAGCCTTTAACTTACTTGGCGGTAGTGTACGCGAAACCACTGGGCTGCAGTCATCGGCGCTGTCAAAAGGTGAGTCACTGTTTGATACCGCCAGAGTGCTGTCAGGCTATTCTGATGTGATTGCCATGCGCCATCCGCAGCCTGGCTCGGTAGCAGAGTTTGCTGAAGGCAGTCGGGTGCCCGTGCTTAACGGTGGCGACGGTTCAAATGAACACCCGACACAGGCCTTGCTTGATTTATACACCATTCGTTCTGAGCTTAAGTCGCGTGGCCGCGCTGTGGAGCAGCTGCGCATTGCCATGGTGGGCGATTTACGTAACGGCCGCACCGTGCATTCGCTGTGTAAATTACTAACGCTTTATCAAGGCATTGAAGTGCGTTTGATATCGCCGCGCGACCTAGCCATGCCAGAAAGCATTGTTGAAGCCATGCGTGAGGCTGGTCATAGTGTGACAATTTGTGAGGCGCTAGAGCCGAATATTCAAAATATCGATATTTTATACTCTACCCGTATTCAAGAAGAACGTTTTCCTTCACAGGCTGAAGCCGACCTCTATCGTGGTAAATTTCGCCTGAATCAGTCAATTTATAGCCAGTTTTGTGATCCTAACACGATTATTATGCACCCTCTGCCGCGTGACTCTCGGCAAGAGGCCAATGAGCTTGATATAGACCTAAATACCAATCCTAATCTGGCAATCTTTCGCCAAGCAGATAATGGCGTGCTAGTGCGTATGGCATTATTTGCCTTGGTATTAGATGTGGTTGATTTGGTCGCCAAATATGATCGCCCGGTCAATTGGTTTACGGGCAGCCGCCATGGGTAAGCTGCCCTTTAGTCAGTTTCAGCAAGCCGATGTTGATATTGTTGAACGTGCCTCAGGCTTTGACGGTTTTTTTAAACTGCAGCAGCTACATTTACGCCATAAGCGCTTTGATGGCAGCTGGTCTGAGCTTTTTCAACGCGAACTTTGTCTACGCGGTGATGCTGTGGGGGTGTTGTTATATGATCCAGCGCTTGAAGCGTTCGCCTTGGTTGAGCAGCTGCGCATTGGCGCGCTGGGTCGCAGCCAAAGCCCGTGGCTGTTGGAAATTGTTGCGGGCATGTTAGACAAGCCTGACGAGTCAAAAGCCGCTGTGGCGAGACGTGAAACGGCTGAAGAAGCCGGTTTGGAAATAGACGCTATAACACCGATGTTAGAGTATTTTTGCAGCCCCGGCGGCAGCAGTGAATTTTTTAGCTTGTTTTGCGCTAAGGTGGATTTGGCGCAGGTTCAGTCGGCAATTTTTGGCGTGGCAGACGAACATGAGGATATTCGGCTGCATATTGTAAAGGTTGATGATGCCCTGCAATATTTACAACAAGGCATTATTAATAATGCGATGACGGTCATTGCGCTACAGTGGTTTCAACTGCACCGTGCGCAGTTGCCAGAACTTTGGGCGAAGCTGCCTGCGTTAGATTGCCAGCACGAGGCCTGATCCTATGTCGGATACACCGCCTGATCAGCGCTCGGAATCTTCCTCTAAGCCCGCTTTTGAATCAGAACAGAAACAAGCACAAACAAAAACGCAAACACAAGCACAAGACGCCAGTCTAGATGAGACTGCGGTCGCGGTAAAAAAGACTGGCCTGCTGCGCTCAAGTTTGTTGGTTAGCAGCATGACCATGCTATCGCGTGTGCTAGGCTTGCTGCGTGATATGTGTATCGCCATTATGGTTGGCGCTACCGCAAACGCTGATGCATTTTTTATTGCCTTTAAAGTGCCGCAGTTTTTACGGCGCTTATTTTCTGAGGGCGCATTTTCGCAGGCCTTTGTGCCGGTGCTGTCTGAATATCGAGAGCAGCGAGATTTTGCCGCAGTAAAAGCGCTGTTAGATCGGGTGGCAGCTAGCCTTGGCTCGGTGTTGATTATGGTCTGTGGCCTAGCCGTGGTTGGCGCGCCTTGGCTTACCGCCGTGTTTGCGCCCGGCTTTTTGTCCGACCCGGACAAATATGCGCTCACGGCAAGCCTGATCCAAATCACTTTTCCGTATTTATTGTTTATCTCCATGGCGGGTTTTGCGGGAGCGATTTTAAACAGCTATGGCCGTTTTGCCGTGCCGGCCTTTACCCCAGTCATATTAAATCTGTGCTTGATTACTGGAGCAGTGTGGGGCGTTGATTATTTTCAAGAGCCGGTTATGGCTTTGGCCTGGGCGGTGTTTGTGGCGGGGCTGGCACAATTTTTATTTCAGCTGCCGTTCTTAGCCAATATCCATTTACTGCCCAGCCCTAAATGGGATTGGCAAGACGACGGTGTGCGGCGCATTCTGACGCTGATGTTGCCGGCGCTGTTTGGTGTATCAGTTAGCCAAATCAATCTATTATTGGATACGGTGTTGGCATCGTTTTTACCCACAGGTTCTGTCTCGTGGCTGTATTTCTCAGACCGCTTGGTTGAACTGCCGCTGGGTGTATTTGCTATTGCAGTAAGTACCGTGATTTTACCCTCGCTGTCGCGTAAGCACGCGAATGCTAATCAGGCTGAGTTTCAAAAAACCCTAGATTGGTCGATGCGTATGATACTGCTGATCAGTCTACCGGCCGCGCTAGCGCTATTTATGTTGGCTGAGCCCTTGCTGGCGACGCTGTTTTACTATGGCGAGGCATTTACTGAGTCTGATATCACTATGGCTGCCTTAAGTCTGCAGGCCTATAGTTTAGGCCTTCTGCCTTTTATGGCCATCAAGGTGCTGGCTCCTGGATATTACGCGCAATTAGATATGAAAACCCCGGTCAAAATCGGCATTATCGCCATGTTTGCCAATATGCTATTAAATCTGCTGCTGGTGCTGCCGCTGCATTATTATTGGCAAATTGGCCATGTAGGGCTGGCGTTAGCGACCGGGCTGTCAGCGCTGTTGAACGCCGGGCTGCTACTCTCCGGTCTGCTGCAAAAACAGGTCTATGCAGTGCAGCCGGGTTTTTATCTATTACTGCTGCGTGCCATCTTAGCCAGTGCTGCTTTGGCTGCTTTTCTGTATTTTACCAGCCCTGACGCTGAATTTTGGCTGAGCCAATCATGGCAGGGTAGGGTTTTGCCGATGCTTGGTTTGGTGCTTGGCGGCATATGCGTTTATGCGCTGTCGCATGTGCTACTAGGGCTTAGGCTCAAGGATATCCGTAGCCCTGTGTCGCATTAATAAGGTCAAATAGCCGCTAATACGCATGCAGGTTTTTGATTGTTTGCGCCGCGCAGCTGCTATCAAATGGCTAGCTCACTGCCCATGAAATACGCTATAATCGCGCCTTTTTAACAGTCGATCTAAAGTTTGTAAAATGCGCTGCTGCTGAAGCGCAGATAAATGACAAATGTCGCGCAGACTGATGCAATTTGTACCGGCTAAATCTCTGAGAGCAGATGGAATTAATTCGCGGTTTACACAATATTCGAACTCGACACCAAGGTTGTGTGGCAACCATTGGTGCGTTTGATGGCGTGCACCGTGGCCATCAGGCGGTCTTGGCGCAGCTTAAGCAGCAGGCGCAGCAGCATCAGCTGCCGTCTTTAGTGATCACGCTTGAACCCCTGCCGCGTGAATATTTTGCTCCGCAAGCCGCGCCGGCGCGCTTGATGAGCTTTCGTGAAAAGATTGTCGCCTTAGCCGAGCAGGGCATTGATCGCGTGTTGGGTATTCATTTTGATCAAGCGGTCTCTGAAGTGCCGGCAGAAGATTTTATTGAAACCATCTTTCATCGCCAGCTTGGCATGAAACATATGATCGTCGGTGATGATTTACGTTTTGGTCATGAGCGTCGTGGCGATTTTACTCTGCTAGAAAAAATGGGTCGTGACTTAGGCTTTGGCGTGTCTGCCACACAAACGCTGGCGATTGATGATGAGCGCGCCAGTTCAACCCGTATTCGACGTACCCTAGAGGCCGGCGATTTTGCCTTAGCAGAGCGTTTGTTAGGACGGCCTTACTCCATGACCGGCAAGGTGGTATATGGTCAGCAGCTAGGTAGAACCATTGGTGTTCCTACGGCCAATTTGCAGCTGCACCGTATTAAATCACCGATGGCCGGTGTGTATGCGGTAGAGGCGCAGCTGAAAGGTAGCGATGTTATTTTGCCTGGCGTTGCCAATGTCGGTACTCGGCCGACCGTGGGTAATAATTTAACCGCCATTTTAGAAGTGCACTTACTCGACTTCGATGCCACCATTTATAATAAAACCTTAACGGTGACGTTTCGTCAGAAGCTGCGCGATGAGAAAAAATTTGCCTCGTTTGAGCTATTGCAACAGGCTATTTTTGCCGATATTGAACAAGCACGTGCGTACTTTGCTCGTCAAACCCCTGATATTTCTATAGAGACTCAATAATGACTGACTATAAGTCAAGCCTTAACCTGCCTGAAACTGCCTTTCCCATGAAAGGTGGTTTGGCGCAAAGCGAACCGAAGCGTTTGCAGCAATGGCAAGATAATAATCTATACCAAAAGATTCGAAGCGCGCGCGCCGGTGCCGAGCCATTTATTTTGCATGATGGCCCTCCCTATGCCAACGGCGATATTCATATTGGTCACTCGGTCAATAAAATTCTCAAAGACATTATTATCAAATCAAAAACCTTAAGTGGTTTCGATGCGCCCTATGTACCGGGCTGGGACTGCCATGGTCTGCCGATTGAGCTGAACGTTGAGAAAAAAGTTGGCAAGCCTGGGGTTAAGGTGGATGCGAAAACCTTTCGACAAAAATGCCGTGACTATGCCGAGAAGCAGGTAGCAGGGCAGATGGCTGATTTTCAGCGGCTTGGTGTACTGGGTGATTGGGCAAAGCCTTATAAAACCATGGACTTTCAATTTGAAGCCGACACGGTGCGTTCGCTGGCAAAAATTATTGACAATGGGCATTTGCAAAAAGGCTTTAAGCCCGTACATTGGTGCTTAGACTGTGGTTCAGCTTTGGCTGAAGCCGAGGTGGAGTATCAAGATAAGCAATCATCTGCCATTGATGTGGCCTACAGTGTTGACGACTTGGCGGCACTCTCTAAAGCCTTTAACTGCAGCATCGAGCAAGCAAGTGCCGTAGTTATTTGGACCACTACCCCGTGGACGCTGCCGGCCAGTTTGGCAGTGTCGGTGCACCCTGAATTAGAGTACGTGCTGTTACAGGGTGAGGGGCAAAATCTGATTGTCGCTGAGGCGCTTTATCAAAGCTGTTTGTCGCGCTACGCGCTCGATTACACCGTTATTGCCAGTGCGCCTGGTCACAAGCTTGAACATCTGCAGCTGCAACACCCATTCTTAGATAAATTATTGCCAGTGATTTGCGGCGAGCATGTGACAACCGATGCCGGTACCGGCTGTGTGCATACTGCGCCAGGTCATGGTGTGGATGATTTTAATGTTGGTCAGCTCTATGGCCTTGAGGTGTATAACCCGGTTGCCGCAAACGGCGTGTATTTTGACGATACCCCTTTGGTAGGGGGTAAGCATATTTTTAAAGCCAATGCTGACATTGTTGCATTGTTAGATGAGCGTGGTAAGTTACTGAAGCATGTAGAGTTTACACAT
>JABSRR010000178.1 GCA_013215025.1 Pseudomonadales bacterium | reverse complement strand
CAATGAGGCAATGAGGAAATAAGGCAATGAGCCCTAATAAGAAATGTAGTCAGATGAACCGACGAGGGCGCAGGATGCCAACGCGAACGTTATTAATATACAGCTGCCGACTAGCCTTAAACGTGCTCTGTTTGACTACCGCAGCTGCCGTAACTGCAACAACTGTTTCAACTGCTTCAACTGCTTCAACTGCTTCAACTGCTTCAACTGTCGCAGATAGCCAACCACAGGCCATTAAAAGCATTAACGATAGTGATGTACAGCAAGCGCTGTCCTTGATTGGTCAAACACGCGCATCAGCACATTACCCCTGTGCAGAGTGCCACGGTATCGATGGCAATCCCGGTATGACTGCAAAATATAATAAGCAGTCACCCAAGCTTGCGGGGCAATCCTCCAGCTATTTACTACGCCAAATGCTTGCCTTCAAAACTGGGCAGCGCTTTACCGCTGAGATGGCTGGCATCCTAGATGCTTATGATGAGGCAGAACTAGCCATCATAGCCAATTATTATGCTCAGCAGACAGTGGCAGAAAACCGCCCTTTCTCGCCTGAACTAGACACACTTAAACGCAGCATTCCAGAAAACCAACAATGGTTAGCGCGCGGCAAAAAACTATTTACTCAGGGTGACAGACAACAAGGCATTATCGCCTGTCAGCTTTGTCATGGTGGGCTTTCACAACGGTCGCTGCATGTTAGCCCCCAACTGCAGGGGCAATATGCACGCTATACGCGTATGAGTTTACACGCCTATAAAAATCACACTCGGACCACCGATAAACACTGGGGCAGCCCGATGCAACAGCTTACACAGTTGCTCAGCGAGCAGGATATCAATGCGCTAGCGGCATATCTCGAGCGGCCATATTAGGCTTTATTAGCCTGTATTAGGCAAAAGCAGTATCAGCAAGTGGCATCAGGCCATATGACTTTCTCTATCGGCACAGGCCTTGGTGATAGCCTGCAATAGAGCTGTCTGCTGTACCGGCTTTAACAGCCAGTCAATCAAGTGTGCATGCGAATCAACTGCAATACTCTCTTGCAGTGCTGAAACAATAATGATTTTAGGCCGATAGCTTTGCTCTAATTGCTTAAGCAGCTCAAGCCCAGACATCACCGGCAGCTGGTAATCCATGATAATCAGATCGGGTTTATAGCTATTAAGCAGCTCGATGGCGTCAAATGCATGGCTACAACAGGCCAGAACGTCAATATTGTCGATGGGCTGCAATAATTCAAGCAAGGCCTCAGCCGCAAGCTGCTCATGATCAATAATAATGGTCGATAATGGTGAGGCATCTGCTGATATATCTAATGACGGCATAAAAGTCCTAATGGCTAAGAGCAAAGAGCTAAGGGCAGCAAAAATACAGTGAAAGCTTCAGCCATTTGGCTGAGCCATCATTATAATTTGCCGCTCAGTCGCTCGCGAGCAAGCAAAGCCCACTCAAGCCCGCTTAAAGCCCATTCACTTCGAAAAAGCCCATTCACTAAGTAAAAGTCCGTACACTTAGCTAGGGCCAGTAAAGTTGGCTAGCCCTAGCTTATATGTGCTGCGCGGCTATCAAGGCTTAATGCTCTTGCCGTTTTATCGGTTTGTCTGATGGCTGAACGAAATACTAACCAGCACTTTTGATTACCACTCGCGACGTGGTATGTTGATTGGCACTAAACAGCTGCAACTCACTATCAACCGAGAGGTATTGCTGCAAGCGATCACGCACTAAACTGAGCCCTAAACCCTGCCCAGGCGAAACCACAGATGACGAGTCAGAAACATTGTGCTCCGGTGCATGATAGGCAGTCTGCGCCAGCATATTGGCACTATCGTGCACATTTAAATACACATCGCCATCTTGTTGATAGCAGTGAATAGTAATCTTACCGCCATTAATATTCTGACTAATGCCGTGCTTAATCGCATTTTCGACCAGGGTCTGCAAACTAAAGGTGGGCAAATTGACGCTATCGACGTCTAATTCAATCCGTTGCTCAACTTGCAGATGATTTTGAAATCGCGTTTGTTCAATTCGCAAGTAGCGATTCACGTGTTCAAGCTCTTGCCGCAGAGTGCATAACTCGGATGGGCGCTGCAAATTCATGCGCATGAGATTAGAAAGATCCATAATTAACTGACGTGAGAGTTCAGTATCTTTATTGGCAGTAAAATAAATGGTGTTCAGCGCATTAAAGAGAAAATGTGTATCCACCTGAGCTTTCAGTAATTTAAGCTCGGTTTCAGACTGCAGCTTATCATTTTGCAGCTTTTGCAAATGACTTAAATGCTGTGCCGCAATAGCCGCAATAATACTGGCCAGGCTTTCATCAACCAGCGGCATTAAGCCTTGATTGGATTCAATAAATACCAGCTGGCCAAAATGGTGTTGCTCATCGGCAAGGTCAATTTTAATCAGCGGATGCATCTGATTTTGCAGCGCTGTTTGTGCTTCTATCGCCGCTATCACATCAGCGGCATCGTTATTATGCGCAGTAAAGAGCGGCTTTAGTTTAGATTTTCGATGCACATACATTTCAGCGCTGTCAACCGCGCGGCTAGGCAGCATAATCACCGCATCTACCCCGGTACGCTGTTGAATAACTTGCAAGAAGCTTTGTCGACTATCTGCGCTTGGCGACAGTGCCAAGTTTTCAACTAAATCCTTAGCGATAATCAAACTTTTTTCCGAATAGCTCCGCAAGGTAACGCGAAAAGTTTGTAATAGATATAACAGTAGAAATACACCAAGTGCATTGACCAGCAGCATCAGGCTATCGCTAACAATAAAATAATGTATTGATGACACCACATCGGTGGTGATAATGCTAAACACGGTGATCGCCAAAACATGCATCATAGAAAAGCCGAGGCTAGTGCATAATATATAACGCGCCTGCAGCAACCACTGTCGCTGATGGCTTCGCATACAGTAATAACTCACTAAACCTGCCGTTAGCCCATCAACTAAGGACGCCAGCATAACCGGCTGGGCAAACACACCACCAACATCTACGCTGTAATAGATGCCAGCCACAGCCGCAACCAATACACCCACCACTGGCCCACCGAGTAAACCGGCAATAATCACACCTATCGCACGCGTGCTAATCATGCCCTGCGCATACAGCACTGAAAACTCATGGCCAATCACGCTAAGAAGTAGCCCTAGCAAAAATATAAAGCGCTTATCGCGATACAGACGGACAAATGAAATATTAAACAGCTGAAGAAATAGCTGAATCAATAAATAAGTGATACCCACATAGGTAAACACCATAATCGAAAGCTGTTGCACGACAGTGAACAAGTCGTGATTAGCGCTGTTAAATATGTCGGTGAGCATAATAAAAACCACTCTGATAAATTGAATAAAGAGTCAGTGCTGGCGCATAGTCACAGCAATGCTAACCATGGTTTTATTATAAAAGAGACAGAGAAGTAATGCGTTAGCTGACAGCCCAGTCACATCTGACATAGGCCCATTCAAACGCAATTGAAGAAAACAGAGCTATAGCCTGCTCAAGGCCATCGTTATTTTAGAATAATGCGTGCAATCGTTTGCTGGTCTTCAGTAAACAGTAACAGTTCACTCTGATAATGCGAATACTGATTCAGTCGGTTTCGCACTAAATTTAGCCCTAAGCTTTTATCTTTCTTATGGGCTTTTACGCTGTCAGACGCTGGCTGAGACTGCTCGGCGCTGGCGGCGTTATTGGCGGCAAAAGTATTTGCGGTATCGGCAACATCAATATGGATAGCCTTACCGCGTTGATAGCAGTGAATGGTAACCTTACCACCGCTGAGACTTTTACTGATGCCGTGCTTGATCGCATTTTCCACCAAGGTTTGCACACTAAACATAGGCAGCTGAATCGCCTCAGCGTCTAGTTCGACCTGCTGCACAACCTCAAGCTTATCCTGAAATCGCACTTGTTCTATGCGTAAATAACGATTCACATGATCCAGTTCATCTTGAAGGCTACAAAGCTCTTCTTGACGCTTTAAATTCACGCGCATCAAATTCGATAAATCCATCACTAATTGTCGTGATAAATTTGGGTCTTTATTGGCGGTATAATAAATGGTGTTTAAGGTGTTAAATAAAAAATGCGAATCTACCTGCGCTTTCAATAATTTTAACTCGGTATCAGATTGCAACTTCTGCTGCCTAAGCGTTTGATTCTTAATGATATTACGAGAAACTGCTATCATCACAAGACCACCAATCACAAACGCTAAGAACACACCCGCCTCGGTAATAGTTTGCGCGTAGAAGGTAGTTTTTTCCTGACGCTCAAGACGCAGCGCTAATAATCGTTGCTCTTCTTGAATAAACAGCGCCAGCTCATCGCGAATCTTATTCATATACTGGCGCCCCTCCTTCTTTTCAAATTCGATATAAAGCGCATCCATATCGGCGGTTTCAGCTTCTTGCATAGCCAATTGAATCAAACGCTCGGCATAATTATCGATCCATGCGTAAACCGCCTGTGTCAGCTCAGCAGAGGCCCCGACACTTTTTAAATGCTCGCCAATCACCGCAACACCCGCTTCATAGGGCTCTAAATACACCGCTTTTTCAGTCAATAAAAACCCGCGCAAGCCGGTTTCCATATTGATCATATCTAATAAAACGCGATCTTTTTCAGCCTCACTCAAGCTAGAACGGGCCACCTGCGCTCTTAAGGCATCCATGGTTTGTTTACCGATACCTGAATCGATCACTTGGGCGATTTCACGCTCAAGATCCTCACCTTGAAGAATATTTTTACGGATTCTAATATAGCGTTCTGCCACATTTTGCCGCCATTGAGAGGCTAAACGCTCAACCCCCTCTAAACGTCTTACTTGCGGCGGGTTGTCTGACACAGTCTCTTTCATGCTGATAATCAATGATGAGAATTCCACATAGCCTTCGCGATAAGGCTCTAAAAATTCATCGATACCGCTCACTACATGGCCGCGCATGCCTGTTTGTTGGTCAACCATATGGCTTTTCAAGCGGTTTGCCTGACCAATAACCTTGTAGGTGTGCTCTACCCATTTGGTATCATCGAGCAATTGATTAATACTCCAGTACACAACGCCGCCCACCGAAAGCAGCATGAGCAAGGTAAAGCCGGTGGCCAAAAATAACTGCGTTTTTAGTTTCATAAGCGGAAGAATCTTAGATTGGGCGAATTAGCTAAAGCTAAAGCAAAGCAAAATAGCTAATGGAGAAATATTCAGAAAAGCGCAGCAACGCAAGCAGCACTGTGCTCACCAAGGCTGCTGCGGTGACATTTTAACCGCGTAGCTGCTGGCGCAGCTTGGTGGATGCACGTCGACTGGCAACAAAACGCTTGCCCGAGTTTAAACTGACTTCAACCGCACGGCCCTCGGGCGATACGCTGTCAACGCAGTCAATATTAACTAATACCGTGCGCGACAGACGCAAAAACTGCTCACTTAGCGACTCCATCGCCGCTAAGGTGCATTTGCCATTATAGGCCTGATCTTCGGTGTAAATACGCAGGCCAGAAGCTTCAACTTCGGCATACACCACATCGGTACAGTTAAGCATGTGAATATTGCCAAGCTGAGAAGCAGGAATTCGCTGTGGCTTATGTTCACTGTAGATTTTTTCGCTGGCCTTAAATGACTGGGCTTTTTCGATCGCGCGGCGTAAGCGCGGCTGTTCAATCGGTTTCAGTAAATAGTCAATGGCGTTGGCGTCAAAGGCTTGCAGTGCATATTCATCATGCGCGGTGATAAAAATAATTTTCGGGTCAAACTCGGGGTCAATCAGATTCAATAGCTCAAGCCCCGAAATGGCGGGCATATTGATATCTAAAAATACTAGATCTGGGTTCAAGGTTTGAATGCTGTCGAGTGCTTCAACCGCATTACTGCAGGTGCCAATCACCTCTACTTCAGGGAAGTCTTGCAACAGTTCCTGCAGCGCCATGGTAGCAAAAGGTTCATCATCAACCAGCAAGGCACG
>JABSRR010000177.1 GCA_013215025.1 Pseudomonadales bacterium | reverse complement strand
GCCTTGAAATTGGTACCGGTGTGACCTTCCTATTTGGTGATGAAGATGATGTATTCCAAATGCTTTTATCTGACCGTGATAATGCACAGATTTACGTCAAATATGGTTTTTAATGCTTTTAATCGCGCTCAGGTTCGCTTAACTGTTAGTTGATTTTTAATAATAAAAGCCAAGCCACATGCTTGGCTTTTTATTTAACCGGCAAAATATACATAATTAATATTTACCCATAACAACAATTGATTATCTATCGATTGCGATGGCTTCAAAAGAGAATATTTTTGCTGGCCAGGAATTTAGATATGCTTGTAAAGCATCGAAAACTTACTTACAGTAAATACAACAATAACAATATTGAAGGTTACTCGTGACACGTCTCTTACCACTAACTATTGTCCTGCTAAGCTGTTTTTACTTTAACTCTGCCCTTGCCTATTCCGGCTATATTGGTGGCGGCCTGCATCTAGGCGACTACCGTTTCAACAGTGAATTTGATACCTTCAGCTTTAAGCTATCTGGCTGTGATATAAGCAATAATATTGATGCTTGCTATACGGTTGACTCAGAATCCACTCGCAGCAAGTCCTCCGGCATTGTCCTCAAGGTAGGTCAATATCTAAACCCAAACTTTGCGGTTGAATTGCAATATGTGCTTGGCTTGAGCAGTGATTCAGAAACTATTGCTAAAAGAGATGTTGAAATCGAGTTAACCCAAGCGGTTGGACTATTCGCTAAACCTATGGCCTTTTTATCTGAGAATACAAAAGTCTATGGTTTAGCCGGAGTAGGCGCAGTTGACGTCAGCATTGAAGACGACGGCATTCGAAACTTTTCACCACTCGGTGATGATGTTGGCTTTGCTTATGGTTTAGGCCTTGAGTATGAAGTGCAATATGGCGTATTTATCAGCACTGAGTATGTCGTGTACCTAGATACTGACGATGCACAATATGATGCATTCAACTTATCCATGAGCATGTATGTTTGGTAAATTAAGCAAAATACCAAAACTATATTAATGAGCGCCTAAAAAACTATATATATGATCGAATAGTTGCTCATAAATTCCTAGTCCTGCCCCTGAATATAAAAAGCCCGCGGCGCGGGCTTTTCTTTTATCACCTATTTATAAAACCGCGATATATGGCTTTGAAAAATAGACTTAAGCACTGAAAGCTACTCTGGAGAATAGCCTGATAAGGTCGTTGGCAACTCAACACCTTGCGTTTTTAATTGATTGATTCGTGCTAAGTATGCCGCTCCATTTAAAATATGCAGCGCCACATCGGCAGCCTTACGCTGGCTATGATCCTCAAGATAACTGCCTTTGACCCATGCATTAAATGCACCTAGAGACGGTCCAGCCCAAATCTGATAGTCCATTTCACGCCCCTTTTCACCGATGTTAGACCAGCGCGAAGAAAGGCCAAGATACCAACGAAAAATTAAGGCCATTTTGCGCTTTGGGTTATCCATCGCACGCTCTAGCATATCCGGGTCACGCGCCTTGAAAAACTCGATGGTACCGGCCCAAATATCATCGAGATTGGCACGAAAAATTTGCTTTTCTATCTTTTCACGCTCATCGTTTGGAATAGCCTCAATCGAGTCATAAGCGACATATAAGTCGTAAAGTTTTTGTGCTCGCATAGCGAACATTGAGCCTCGTTTAAGCACTTGCAGTTTCACGCCCATCTCAAACATATCGGCCGCAGGCGCCATCGTCACATCAGCCATCTCAGCAGTAGCTAATAGTTTGCGAGTGTATTCTGAGGCTCCGGCCTCGACACAGGACTGGTTAACACTGCCTAAGACAATATAGGCTGCTCCCATATTAAATGCCGCCAGCGCAGCTTCAGGGGTACCAATACCGCCTCCTGCACCAACACGCAAGGCAGGCTGGAAGTTATACTCAGCTTGAATTTCATCTCGCAGCTTAATAATAGTAGGCAGCAGCGTGACAAATGGCCGGTTATCAGTGTGGCCGCCAGAATCAGCCTCTGCGGTAATATCATCCGCCATGGGCACATGCTGCGCCAATTCATATTGCTCAGGGCTGATATGCCCTTGGTCTAAACACTTCTGTAATAGCTTAACAGGCGCTGGCTGCATAAAACGACGCCCAACCTCGGTGCGCGATACTTTAGCAATAATTTTATTGCCTATATTGATTGAGCCATCGCTATTTTTAGACAAGCCTGCCGCACGATAACGCACGATATGCTCTGTTAAGCCTAAGAAAGCTGACGCTTCTACAGTATCTACACCCAACTTCAAACAGCGCTCGACTGCACCACGCTCTAATGCCTCTTCAGCTGGGGCATGTATAATATTTACCGCATAGGGACCCTGCGGTAGAGCCGTTTGAATCTGTCGAATGGCATCCTCTACAACATCAGGTACTAATCCTGCCGCACCAAAAGAGCATAAAAAACCTGCCTTACCCAAGGCAATCACTAATTCAACTGAGGCAATGCCATTGGCCATCGCGCCGCCATGGTAAGCATATTGCACATTGTGTTGCGCTTTAAAGGCTGGATCACCCAAATCTTCTGCGACTAAAGCTTGTGCAAATGCTTGTACACTAGCCGAGCCGTCCGATGTTAATGTTTGCGCCACACCTAATTGCTCAACTGCTCCCTCATTCTGTTTGGCCACATATACCGGCTGGCTGAGATTCATTAACACATGCTTAATGCCTTCCTTATCATAAACAAGCTGATTAGCCTGCCAGTTAAACGGGATATTGTTCACTTTATTTTGTATCAGAGAGCTCATTGGGCTTTCCTGTCTATAATTTGCTATTTTCAATCGATTATCAGCATTAGCGAATAATGGCTATGGGCTAATAACTAAAGCTGCCCTTCTGGTTTAGGCCGAGCTCCAATCAAGCTTCGACAATCGACAGCGCTATGTCGCTCACATGGTAAATTCGTAAGCCATCTTTCGACAGATTGGCATTACCTACAATGCGAACTTCACCGTCACTTCGAATCACATCACTGATATGTACATCTAGCTCCATCTTCTTATTAAGCGGTGTTATTTGTCCTCGGTATTTCCACACCACTTCGCTGAGTGGTGCAATAAAACGTGGATTGTTAAAGCCAGCGCCTAAATCATTCTTTAATGCATAGCTCTGCAGTAACTCAATAATGGCTTCCACGCCAAGGGAACCCGGCATCACAGGGTCTTGGTGAAAGTGATATCGAAAAAACCAATCGGTAGGGTCAATGGTGCGCTCGCCATAAATATAACCCTTACCTTCATTGCCACCGCCTTCAACAATGCTGACTGTATCCACGAAATTTAGCTGACCACCAGCAAGCTTGTAATGCGGCTTTCCTGCAGGAGCTGTGTAGAGTGATAGCTTATCATCCGCGAGATTCAGCACTTCGATTTGATGTTTAGCTGTATCGTTATCAACAAACCATGGATTAGTTGTACGACCATTATCAATACCCAGTTGATTGGTGAGCGCATCTGCCGAGAAGTATCCGAATACTGCACTGCCCTGATAGAAGGTATCGCCATCTGCCAACAACTCAAAAGTAAAACTTTGAATAATAGAGCCACCCGCCTGCGAGGTGCTGAGCATCACCGATTTATTGGTAATGGTTTTACCGCGCAAATCAATGTGCTTTAATAATGTGCCGCGCCCATCCAGATTACGGAAAAATAAATCTTTATCTGGATACTGTAACGTTGTACCCATATAACCTGAGATAAAGCCATTCGGTTGTAGTGAAATCTCCATTAATACTGAGTATGGCATCCAATGTTGATGCGAGTTTTTGCTAAAATA
The DNA here is from genome assembly GCA_013215025.1 of Pseudomonadales bacterium. Taxonomy (NCBI): domain Bacteria; kingdom Pseudomonadati; phylum Pseudomonadota; class Gammaproteobacteria; order Pseudomonadales; species Pseudomonadales bacterium. Next base: position 2,271 of record JABSRR010000177.1, on the reverse strand, counting down.
CCAAGCATTATGCGGCACTTCATATTCAGCCACACAGCTAGATGGTTTTTTTAACTCGCCCCGTTGGCCTTGAACGTCAATCACCTGTGTCACTAGCTGTAAGTCGCCACATGGCGTTCGAGGTGGTATGCGGTCTTGGTAAACATCAAATTCTGGGCCAAAGCAGTTAGATATATTACCGGTAGCAAATTCAAATAAATGCCAAGCAGTGAATGGCAGAGTATCTGGCACGCGGTTTTGACGGGCTGGATCGCTAGCCTCTGGCGCTGCAATGTGTTTAATCGGTGTTACGCCTTTGATCAATGCCGCCGACGTGTCAGATTCAACCCACATTAGCGGTGCATTGACATTAGCAAAAGCGTTTTTCCCGTTCTCGTCAAGCTCAGCATGTGCCAGCGCTGTTTGCGCTTGAGCACTATTCACTAACTGAATGCCCGCCGGCAAATCAGCCGCATAGGGTGAAGTTTCATCCTGCTCTTTTATCATCACGGATAGGTTTTTAAAATCAACCACCACTTTTCCATCGAGAATAATATCGATATTGGCTTTCATAAAGGGGTAAGGTTGCATACCCATATCGGTAACTTCCATGCGGTATGTTAGGGTATTTGATTGCGGTGCTACCTGGCCACGGCAGCGAACCGTTTGTGCCTCTCCAGGCACAGGTTGAAAGCGCGCATTATTGACATGGCTGTGCATGCCTAGCCATAACATAAAGAACATCGCCAACTGGCCGCAGCCCTCACTCATTAGCGAGCCTGCCATTACCTGATCACCTTTAAAATGACAGGGAAAATACCAGTGATCCGGCGCTAAGTCTTTTTGCCCCTCAACGACACCTAAGCCCCAGTGACCGCCATGAGGATCAATCTTTGTGACCCGCTCAATCATCAGAAATTTCTTTGACGAAAACTTTAACGATGGGTTTCGGCCAGCTTGATCATATTTTGGGCCGAAGCATCCAGCAATATCACCACGCACCAACTTCATCATATCTTGGTAGTCATATTGAGTGCGCGTATTGTTAATCAGCGGCGTAAACGATGATCGAACGGCATTAGCAAGCTGCGCCTTGTCTTTATCATTTAATATCACGCCTTTCCCGTCATCTAACTCTTCATCCGTGAAAAAGCCGGCACAGCCGTTACGCATTATCAAAACTTTTTTACCACCGACAAAGCAGTCATAGTGGAAAAAGAAAAGAAATTGGTCGCCATTACGGGCATACGAGTCGATATGAATTTCGTAGCGTAAGGTTTCACCACCAAAAGCCATATCTTCAAGAAAGGTCAGCTCGCAATCAAGAAGCCGATAAACGCGTTCACCTTTACACTCAAAGTCTATGCCTAGGTATGAAATTAGCATCAAATCACACTGCCCTGATTCGACAGATACCGACCAGGGGATTTGTCCATCGATTAAAAATGCAGCATCGGTAGGAATATCGTATTCGGTGGCCATATAGCAGGGTTTAAAAATATTCGTCGTTGCCTCGAGATCGGTTACTCGCGAAACTAACAAATAGTCGGTAGTCGGTAGACGGACGCGACGATCAAACTGGTCTATTGGTGCATAGGCTTCACCAAAAACTTTGGCAATATCACCCTCAGCAAATTCTACCAAATCCGCCTGATCAAAAATCACCTGCTTAGGCTGATTATACTTTTCGGTCAAGACAATCCCAGGCGACATTTTTTCAGCCTGAGTAAGCTCGTCACTGTCGGTATCAAATACCGAGGTTGACGTTTGAAAAGGGGCACTTTTAGCATGCTCTGATGCAATGCTAGGCTGCTCTACTGCAGCTGCAACATCTGCCGCAGCAGCTAAAGTATTTATCGGAGAAACAGCTGGAATAGATGCTGTTGGCGCAATTGACCTTACGTTTGCTTGCGCTTGAATAAGTGCACTCATATGCTCTTGCGCAGCTTTACGTGCGTCTAAAAATGCTTTGTGCGCATTCAATGCGTTTTGTTGCAATGAATTAGCAGCGGCATTGTGCCTAGCCAGATCAAGATCAGCAATAGCGCTATTGTTAGTCGCTGCAGGCTTTATTGCTGTCGTTGAACGACTGACTATATTAGGTGTTTTTTCCACAACAGTTGCTCCTGTCGATTGCGGGCTGCTTAGATTTGCAGCAGAGAGTGATTCTTTACATGGCGATATGAAGTCGGACACAAATGGCGTAGCAATATTGCTCATATCCAAGGCTTGCGAATTTGTACTTTTCGCTCCAGCAATCTTCGCTATTATCGCATCACGTGTGTTCGCATC
>JABSRR010000176.1 GCA_013215025.1 Pseudomonadales bacterium | reverse complement strand
CGGTATGTCGGTTGACGGAGCTTTTGCTGTAATAGCTGCAGAAGTACCATTAGTAAAGATGTTTGCTTATGTTGGTCATCTAAGATCAATAACTCAGGGTAAAGCATCCTTCAGTATGGAGTTTCTGCGTTACTCGAGAAAGACCTAATAATTTTCGGAATAGCCTGAATACCATGATAAAAACCCTTTTGAATTGAATGGCGTTAGGAGCTTTTGACCACAAAACACAAAAAAATTCCGCCGTCGGCCCAAAAAATTGACCGAACAGTCAGTCTTAGATAGGGCTTTGTGCGCAAATTCCAACTGCTAAACACAGCAATACCGGGCTATTTGGCTTACAATAGCGGCATTAAAAATCATTAACAGGAAAAACCCGTGAGTCAGTATGACTTTGATTTAATCGTGATCGGCGGTGGCCCCGCTGGTGAGTCGGCAGCGATGAGCGCTGCCAAACATGAGCAACGCGTTGCGATTGTGATACCTGAAGAAGAAATTGGCGGCGCCTGCACACACAAAGGCACGATACCTTCCAAAGCTTTGCGCGCCGCTGTGAGCAGCCAAATTCGTTTTAACTCTAACCCGATGGTTAAACATATTAAGTCGTCAGAGGTGTTGCACTATGCCGACTTGACCGAGAACTTAGCCAGCATCATTAACAAACAGGTGAAAATGCGCAGCAAATTTTACCTACGCAACGATGTGACCATTTTTGAGGGTCATGCTGCCTTTAGCGATGCCAATACGCTAGCAATTAGCCATCAAGGCGGCCCGGTTAAAAAAGTGACCAGCAAAAAAATTATGATTGCTACCGGTTCACGGCCTTACCATCCAGACGACATCGACTTTTCACACTCTCGGGTATACGACAGCGATAGCATTCTTAGCATGCAGCATAACCCGCGCAAAATTATCATTTATGGTGCTGGCGTTATTGGCTGTGAATATGCCTCGATTTTTGCAGGGCTGGGCATCAAAGTTGATCTGGTGAACAACCGTGATCGACTGTTGGAATTTTTAGACGATGAAATTTCTGACGCGCTCAGCTATCACTTGATTGCGCAAGGCGTGATTATTCGTCACCGTGAAAGCTTTCAAACCTTTGACGCCGACGACAAACAAGTGACCATGTACTTAGCCTCTGGCAAGCGTATTACCGCCGATGCCTTGCTCTGGTGTAATGGCCGAACCGGCAATACCGATGCGCTGCAGCTTGACGCGATTGGGCTCAACGCCAACCACCGCGGCCAGCTTGAAGTGGATCAGCAATATCAAACCGCGGTTGAGAATGTTTATGCCGTGGGTGACGTGATTGGCTGGCCGTCATTGGCGTCTGCCGCCTATAATCAGGGCTCTACGGCGTCTACCAATGCGATTGGCACCGACCCTCTGAACTTTGTTGATGATGTGCCCACCGGTATTTACACCCTGCCAGAAATTAGCTCTGTAGGACAAACCGAGCGAGAATTAACTGACGCTAAAGTGCCGTATGAAGTCGGCCGCGCGTTTTTTAAAGATACCGCTCGGGGGCAAATCAGCGGCCAAAAAGAAGGCATGCTCAAGCTGCTATTTCATCTAGACAGCTATGAGTTACTTGGCATTCACTGCTTTGGCGCCGAAGCCACCGAGATCATTCATATCGGCCAGGCGATTTTAAAGCAGGAGAATCATGGCAACGATATCCGCTATTTTGTTAACACCACATTTAATTATCCGACGATGGCAGAAGCGTATCGCATTGCTGCCTTGAATGGCTTAAACCGCACTGGCTATTAAGCCAGCGCCATTTATTCAAGCTATTAGGCAGTCAAGCGGCTCGATAAGCTTATTGCAAGCCATAAAAAAACCGCCTTGCGGCGGTTTCTTACAATCTCATAATCATCAGCTAAAAGCTGAGAAATCAAGCGATGCTAAAAGATCTAGCGCCCCATCTTACGGAGGTTAGCTGGCGAATAATACGCTTCGCCTTTTGGCTCAGCCATATAGTTGACCGGCGACGTCTCGTTTACCATACGCAAAGAGATGTAAGCACCTGATTGCAAGTCATGGAACATATGCGCACGGGTTACATAGCCCTGTAGCGCATAATCATAAAGCGTATTCAAAATACCTACGCGCCATAGCTCACCACGGCCATCGTATGACTCAAGTAAGACGATTTGCCAGCTGTCTTCGTCAATATAGAAGCGGCGCTTTTTATACACATGACGCTGACCATCTTTCAGCTCAGCTTCAACAACCCAGACGCGGTGTAATTCATAACGCATAAAGTCTGGGTTGGCATGGCCTTTTTGTAATAAATCAGAATATTTAACTTTAGGGTCATCAAATTTATAGGCATGGTAAGGCACGTAAATTTCTTTTTTACCTACCAAGGTCCAAGTAAAACGATCTAAGGCACCATTAAAGCCGAGCGAGTCATCAACCGTAACCAAGCCACCTGGGCCGTCTGGCGTGTCATAACCAACAGTTGGCGCACGACGCACACGACGCGCACCTGGAATATAAACCCAAGCCTTACGCTCATTTTTAACTTGATCAAGCGCCTCATGAACCACTGTCATTTGGCCTTTTTGGCGCTTAGGCTCTTCAATGGTCACATGCACAAAGCCAGCATTAACACCAATCGCATCGTCTACGGTGCCCACTTCGTTTTCAAGATAAGCGAACGGATACTCAGATACCATTTTTTGGCGACGCTTCTGGGTTTTGCCATCCAAATACACCGCCATATCGTCCATTTGACCAAACAAGGTTGGATGTGGATGAATAATACGAGCATTCCAGATTGCTTCCGCACCCGTTTGCGGAATCGGGAAAGGCGCACCACCAGTAAACTGCTGCATGCCATCTTCACCGTTCACTAATTCTGTATTGGTGGCATTCCACTTGGTGCGCGCTTCAACTTTTTCGCTAAAGCGACCATCGCGATGAGAGGGGTAGACATTCATTTTAAAGCTGTCTGGATACTTTTGCAGTAAGGCTTTTTCACCCTCACTCAAACGAGCTTCGTACTGCGCCATATTCGCCGCAGTAATCGTAAATAATGGCTTTTCATTGGCATAAGGGTCGGGGTAAATGTCGCCTGGACCAGAATATTGCAAACCTTGCGGTACGCCGCGCATAGAGCCAGACCATGCAGGGATAGAACCATCGGCATTGCCTTTCATCTCAGCACCCATTGGCGTTAGCGTATCTCCACCCAATGTTGCAGCTTGCTCAGCTGTGACTTTGGCATGCGCAGGCAGGGCAAAAATGCCCGAGGCAATCAGCGCCATGATTAACTTATACTTCATTTTACTACTGTCTCCACGGTCAGATTGACGGCGCGGCATATCATCGATTGAGCTCAAAAACATGCAGCGAAGTCATTTGTACACAAAAATTCAGCGAGACATGATAGCGATTCTTATCAGAATTCATAGCATTAGGCGGCTTTTTTTCAGCTTTCGCCGACAAACACCGCAAAACATAAAACCACTGGTCGACGAAAGACAAAATTTACTGTTTAAGTAATAAAACTGCATCAGTAATAGACTTAGCTGTTATAATTTCGCCCTTTAATATTGCCGAGCTTATCTATGTTACTCGCACTCGCCGCCATTTTACTTGGCTTTGTCATTATGATGTTTAGCGCCGACTGGTTTGTTAAAGGCGCAGCCTCCATTGCTGACTATGTTGGCATGTCAAAACTGATGATAGGGCTGACCATTGTCGCTTTTGGTACCTCAGCCCCAGAAATTATTGTTTCGCTGATGGCGGCTATAAATGACTCCGCTGGTCTCGCGGTGGGCAACGCATTAGGCTCAAACCTTGCCAATGTTGGCTTAGTGATTGGTTTAACCGCAGTCATTATTCCATTGCAGGTATCGCGCAGTTTGGTGCGGTCGGAATTACCGATTTTGCTAGCCGTTTATGGATTAGCTGGGTTCGTGTTGTATAACTTAGATATTACCTGGTTTGACAGTGGCTTATTGCTATTAGGCTTAACAGCGTTCATTGTGTTTTTATTCTACAAGCAGCGCGCCAGCCAAGCCGAATCCCTATCTGCAGAGGATGAAGAGATAAACGAGCTTGTTGGTTTGAGTTTAACGAAAGCCATTGTGGCATTGTTAGGCGGCTTGTTATTGCTGCTAGCATCAGCTGAAGTCTTAGTCTGGGGTGCAAAAACAGTCGCTAGCTTGTTTGGTGTACCTGAGCTGATTATCGGTCTCACGATAGTCGCGGTAGGCACCAGCTTGCCAGAGCTTGCTGCATCAATTGCCTCGGCAAAACAAGGCCATCATGAAATCGCCTTTGGCAATGTGATTGGCTCTAATACTTTTAATTTATTGGTGGTGATGGCCGTGCCTGGACTGGTTGGCACACAGGCACTTGGTCCTGAGGTATTTTCCCGCGATTTTGCGGCTATGCTAGTGATTTCAGGCCTGTGGATGGTTATGATGCTGATCAGCTATATAAGACGGCAACCTTTCTCTCGCTGGATGGGTATTTTACTATTACTGTGTTATTTTGCTTATTATGGGATTTTGGCAACAGAGCTTTAACTAGTTACAGCCGCTTGCAGCCACTTTTTAATTGATCGATATTTAACGCTGGCTTATTTTTAGCCATAGTTTTATAAGCCACTTTTTACATCTTCCAACATTATATTCAATCTTTGTAGATAGGATTACGATAGATATTTACCATGCCGACCTTTATTGCATCTGCCAAACGCACCTTAGATATTGAAATTAAAGCGATTCAGGATCTGAACCAGCGTATCGACCAAAGCTTTTCTAAAGCCTGCCAACTTATGCTGAGCTGTGAAGGCCGCATTGTGGTCACCGGCATGGGTAAATCCGGCCATATTGGTAATAAAATCGCAGCAACATTGGCCAGCACCGGCAGTCCTGCATTTTTTGTGCATCCCGGCGAGGCAAGCCATGGTGATCTTGGCATGATTACCCATAAAGATATTGTGTTAGCGATTTCGAACTCTGGCACGACCTCAGAAGTGCTGACGATTATTCCATTAATTAAACGCATGGGCGCAACGCTGATCAGCATGACCGGGCATGCGCAATCTACACTCGCACAGCAATCACACGTACATCTCGATATTTCGGTTGAGCGTGAAGCTTGCCCGCATGATTTAGCGCCAACGGCAAGTACCACGGTAACACTAGCCATGGGCGATGCCTTAGCTGTCTCCCTATTAGAAGCCCGAGGCTTTACAGCCGAAGACTTTGCTTTCTCTCACCCTGGCGGTGCGCTGGGCCGAAAACTGCTGCTGACGGTGAATGACATTATGGCAAGCGGCAAGGACATTCCAAAAGTTGGCAACGATGCTTTCATGAAAGACGCATTATTGGAAATGAGCGCCAAGGGCTTAGGCATGACCACCGTGGTTAATTCAGCAGCCAAGCTGGTAGGCATTTTTACCGACGGCGATCTCAGGCGCTGTATTGATGCCGGCCACGATATCAAACATGCAGCGATCCGCGACATTATGACAAAGGACTGCAAAACCATCGCGTCAGACATGCTGGCAGCTGAGGCCTTAAATATTATGGAAACCAATAGTATTTCTCAGTTAGTCGTCACCAACACTGAGCAACAGCCTATTGGCATTGTGCATATGCATCAAATTTTAAAAGCGGGCATTGCCTAAGTTGTTGAACGTAAATGCGGCAAAAAGCTATACATCATGACAGTAGCCTCTAAGCGCATTAATCTGGTCATGATTAGCTTGATGGTGACACTGTCTGCTTGCGGGTTTGACGGGGCGCAGCAGAACACGCCAGCTATTGATACAGCCGCCAGTGATTCTCTATCACCGCTTATACAAACTATTTTTAAGCAAGCGCAAAGTGTAGAGTTTAATCAGCAGGGCGAGATATACTTACTTATGGATGCTGAGCGAATTGAAGAATTTAGTGATGCTGAACAGCAGCTAACCTTGCCCACTTTGCTGGAGGTGATTTATGCGCCAGAGAATGAAAACCCTAGCCAAGTAAATATCGACTGGATATGGACCAGTAAGGCATTATTAGCTCACCACTGGACGAGTTCTCAAACCAGCGAGTTAAAGGGCGAGGTAATAATC
>JABSRR010000175.1 GCA_013215025.1 Pseudomonadales bacterium | reverse complement strand
CTGACAGCAGGTTTTTTTTGAAGCGCCAGTACGCTGGCGCGCTAGATGCGCTGTGATTAACCGATTCAATCACCTCATGAGGCTGGTCTTGGTAGTCATATACCCATTGAACTTGGTCCAGGATGGCTTGTATCACACCAGCTTGCTTGTCAGCAACGACGTATTTTTCGACCAGCTGAGTAAGCTGCGACAATGGCACTTCGTCTTTTGATTCGGCATAGCCATTAAAAAACGCGACTTTAATGCCAACCAAATGCAAGATGCTAATGAATTCTTGATTCATTTGGCGAAAGGTAAAGTTTAACGTTCGGCCGACATTGATGTTTTGTATTTCACGGCTGATCGAGGTTTCAACACCGGCTTCTTCAGACACTTGAAAATTAGTATTTATTTCTACGTCTCGACTGGCTGACGAGGTTGCCGCGTGTTTTTCAGTGGCTGCCGCGGTATTTTGTGCAAACTCCTCGCGCGCTGAATCTGAACCACCGCTAGTGCCGCCGCTGGCTTTAACCGAGCCCCAGCCCCAGCCCACTTTCGCTTCAGCTTCTGCGTGGTATTCAAAGTTTTTGGACTCAGATGTACGGGACGATTGCTCTTGCGCAATCGACGATTCAAATTCATCGGCCTTAGACTCTGTATATGAATCAAGAATACTCGACGAGCTAGATGATGATGAGGCCGACTTTTTATAACTGTTGATACTGATCAGGGTTTTCTCGCCTGGCAGTAGCGAAAAGGTTTTAACCGTTCTACCGGCACCGTACTGGCCTAAAAAATTAGATAGTCGATACTCTTCAACGATTAAAAAGCTAGGCTTTAACACTGGCTCGGGTAAATAGTTGTATCGTTGCTTACCCGATAGCGTGGTGTAAACATTTAGTCGATTGCCCAGCTGCTGCTGTAGCAAGACCTCTTCTTTAGATAAGCCATCAAAAATAGGTTGCAAGGCTGCGGATTTATTCTCTGTCGTGTTAGATTCTGGCATCTTAGTTCCTTATGAGCGTTTAATATTTCCCTGTGACGGCGCATGCATTAGCGGCGCTCTGTAAACGCTGGGCTGCGTATACCAATATGCCCGATATTCGGCAATACCCTGGTATCAATCACACCAAACTCGCGGGCATTATCTAGGGCGGTATTGAGTGCCTCGGCACTGGGTGGTGTTTTTCGTCCAGCGGGAATTTGTTTTGCGGCCTGGTTAAAAATATCATCGTCAAATTCAAGCTCAATAATATTGCGCCCTGAATATGAAGTGGGCTCGGGTACGTTGTAGCTAATCACCGAGGCCTTGCCCTCGGCATCCATTTTGATGATGGGTTCACTCATGGAAAAATCTCCTTTTTTTGCACTAAAAACTGAATCTAGATGTGAGATATCAGCTTAAACATAGATGCATTTAGGCTCACGCGCCATTTCGATGCCTATTTTTCTACCCTATTTCTAAGCTGGTCAAGCCAGAAAATTGTCATTAGTCGTGCTATTTGTTTTAATCCTAAAAGCTATAGATCGCATAATAATTTTGAAAATAGACACTAAGGATGGGCTCATGTTTTCATTGAAGAAACACGCTATATTATTTTTACCCTGTTTGTTGACGCTTATGTCTGGCTGCGTACCAGAGATTGAAGATCTAGATGTAGTTACTGAAGAGGCGCTTGAGAGTAACTGCCGACTCTCAGATCCTGCTCTAGAAAATGCTATAGGGGTTGGTGCCAGTTCTAGTGTCGCTTCCTTAGATGCACAAGAGGCGTTCAGACTCGCAGATTATTGGCCAGTATCCTCCATAGGACAGGTTAATAATGTGCGGGTAACGAACAATAAATTTACCACACCCGATGGCAGTAAAATTCAATTTATCGTCACTTCTGAGGATAATTCAGTGTTTACCTCACAGTGGATAAACGCTAGCGAAGATAAAGAGGCATACTGTTTTGAGCTTGCCGAATATTTGACTGCCGATCAAAGACGTAACCCAAGAATTTCCATTCGTTTTGATAAAAATGGCAGCGAGATTCGTGGCTTCTCTTACATCATCATGTCTGAAGAGATCACGGAAGAGGAAATTATTGACGAAGAAGTCACTGACGATGACATAGTCACTATCGACTTTTCGCCAGCGACCTTGCCAGGGGGTAGTCGTTGTGAAAATGCCCCTTTTACAAGGGAGGGTTACTTATTTTCGCCAGCGCAAAACTGCGGCTTTGCTATTGCAAACCTAGACGATACAAATAATGTTTGGCTTAATTTAGCTTATGCTGGCATTGGTTCAAGCTTATCTGCGGCTAACAATCAAAAATTCACTGTCTATTCAATGGATATAGCTGAATACAGCACTGTATTCGCATATGAGCAAACTTTAGTAATTACCTGCGTTAAAGATGGTATGCAAAATTTTGTAGATATAACACTTGATGGCGTTATCACGGATTCCAATGATAAGTTTCAAACTTTCGATCTAAGTGATTCATGCTCTGATATAGATGAGCTGTGGTTTGATGCCCCGATGGGGGTTGATAATATAAGGCTTTCAAAACTCGTATCAGAAACAAAAGGCATAGAAGCAACACGGTAAGTCTTTTTCGTGAACGCATCCGCAGCAGGTGTTATGCAGTTTAATCTATTACAAGGACAGAAAAATGATGGAATTTTTAGAAATCGGCATCGACAATGCAATTGCTATATCCATATCAAGCAAGATTACAGAAAGTGATATGGCATTAGCTCTCAATCAAGCTCGCGCCAAAGCTGAAGCGCATGAGCATATTGTATTTTTCGTGCAACTGAATCATTTCAAAGGAGTGGAAGTTGCTGCAATTATTGAAGAGTTAAAATACCTATTTGATGTAGGCACATCGAATATTTCAAAGTATGCGCTATTAACCGATACACAATGGTTTAAAAAGATACTCAGTATTGAAGATAAAATTTTCAAAAATATTGATATCAAATGCTTTCCACTTGAAGAGAAAGATGCGGCCATAGAATTTCTAAAAACCCATGACAGTGAAAGCCAGTAGGCAACACGCAAGTGTTGAATGCTAACGGTTTTACTTTGATAAAAATTGATTATACATAAACAAGGATGCAATATGACTAAATGGAAACAAGCGCTAAACGCCGCGGTATCAGGAAATGTATTACCACATATGATGCCGCCGCATATACACTTTTTATCTTTACCGCCAATCACCGCATGGCAAGATAATTCGATAAGCATCGAATGGCAGGCCAGTGAAGATGTGTATCAAGGAGGCGGTATGGTATTTGGCGGCTATCTTTCAGCGCTGGCGGATTATGCGGCGGGCACCGCCATGTTAACGACCATTGCAGATGATGATCTGTTTGCAACCCATAAGCTTGAGATTGATTATAAAAAGCCGGTTAAGGCGGGTATGGTGTTGATTACGGCGACAGTGACTCATAAAGCAGATAAGTTTGTTGATGTTGAGGTACGCTTTGAAAATCAACAAGGTCAGCTCTGCGCTATCGCGACGGTGCACCAAACTGTGTTAGCTGCTACTGCATAAACCACCATGCTCAGGCTACAAGTCTGTTTATTAAGAAGCGTATTATTAAGATGCAGTTTATAAATGTGAAACTGATTAACGTTCAAGATTTTTATGCAGCTGGCGATATATCAAGTTGATGCGTTTGCTGAGCAAGCGTTTGAGGGCAACCCTGCGGCAGTTATACCGCTAGACTATTGGCTGCCCGATGCAACGCTGCAGGCTATTGCAGAAGAAAATAATCTTGCTGAAACCGCGTTTGTGCTGGTTGAGGCTGACAGCGTAGCGATTCGCTGGTTTACCCCAAATTGTGAAGTGAAGCTCTGTGGTCACGCCACGCTTGCGGCAGCGTATGTGTTATTCCACTATTTAAACTATGCGGGTGAGCAGATACGTTTTCAATCACTGTCGGGCGAGTTGGTCGTCAGCCGACACGGTGAACGCTTTAGCTTGGATTTTCCGGTGCAGCCATTACAGCCATGCGATGCCCCTGAGCCGCTATGCTTGGGTTTGGGTGTTTCACCGAGTCAGTGTTTTGTGGGTGAGGACTTTTTAGTGGTACTCGATAGCGAACAGCAGTTAGCCAGCCTTCAGCCACAGCATGATTATTTGCGCCAGCTACCGCAGCGTGGTGTGATTGTGACGGCGCCTGCTGAGGACTATGATTTTGTACTGCGTTTTTTTGCACCGAAAGCGGCGATAGACGAAGACTCGGTCACCGGTTCTGCATTTACCCAGCTAGCACCGTATTGGGCAAGTGTGTTAGCCAAGCATACTCTCAGTGCTAAGCAAATATCGACGCGTGGTGGTAAAGTATATTGTGAGCTGCGTGATCAGCGGGTGCTAATATCAGGCTGTGCGGTGCCTTATCTGAGCGGGCATATTGTTATTGATCAGCGCTGGCTTTAGAGCTGTAAGCATTGGGTATTTCGCAGCATAGACTTGAGTGATACCTTTTATGGCCCCTTAAGTGATGCCTTTTTAGTGATTGTGCTTGCAGTAGAACGATTGACTGAGCTTGATTTTCGTCTCCACAAGCGGCGCGAATATAGTGTAAGCTGATTACTTATGGTTTTGGCGTAGGTCTATGGTAACTTCGATGATACGGCAGCTGCAGACGCTGCCAACATTTCAACACTTACTGCGCGCTGTTGCGCGCTTTGATGATCGCATGGGCAGTCAATTTGGTGCTGCAATCACCTATTTTTCGTTTTTATCGCTGATTCCTATTTTAATGGTATTGTTTGCGGCTGCAGGCTTTGTGTTGGCTGCCAATGAAGCGCTGCTGACACAGCTGATTGATACGATTGCGCAAAGTGTAACCGATCCGCATCTGGCCGACACCTTTAAAAATGCCGTGCAAACCGCCGTGGATCAGCGCACTACAGTGGGTTTGAGTGGCTTGGCTATTGCTGCATATTCGGGTGTGAGCTGGATGGCTAACTTGCGTCAGGCGGTACGCGCGCAAACACGCGATAGCTGGTCGCGGCAGGCGGGTGATAAAGAGCCATGGCTGCGGCAAAGCGTGAAAGATCTGATCGCCTTGTCAGGATTGATAGCGGCGTTAATTTTAACAGTGATGCTGACTTCGGTGGCAGGCTCAGCTCAGGCTCTTGTGGTAGACGCATTGGGGCTGGCAGAGATTGCTTGGCTGGCGCCGGCTTTGACGCTAATCGCTTTAAGTATCTCTTTAGCGGCCAATTTTTTAATGTTTTTGTGGATTTTTTGGGTCTTGCCAAGACGTAAATTTGATCGCTGGGCCTTATGCAAAGGCACGCTGTTAGCGGCGATAGGGTTTGAGCTGATTAAGTTTGCCATGACATTTTTATTGCCGCGGCTTGCCAGCTCGCCATCGGGGGCTGCTTTTGGCTCGATTATTGGTTTAATGGCCTTCTTTTACTTATTTTCACGTCTGATACTGTTCTGCGCGGCTTGGATTGCAACCGCCGACGCGCCGCAAACGCAAGAATAGCGAGAATGGCATGGCTGAGCCTGTGTAAATGCCGTTACAATAGCCGTCGTTGATGATGGCATGAAATCTAGCTTGACTGAAGTGCCTGATAAAAGTGAATGATAAAAGTGCATAACAAAATAACGTGTAAGTAAGGTAATGGATGTTTCAATACCCACAGCATTAAAGGCTTTGGCTTCAGGTGGCCAAGCGATGAAGGCCATTAGTCGCTGGCTGAGCCAGTCGAAAGGCGACTCGCGTGCGCTGGTAGGCGAGCTAAAAAACAATTTATTGTATCTTGATATGGTGGCGAAAGATGCTGTGCCGCTCGCCAAGGTGATAGATAAGTTGTCGGTGCAGGAGTATCAGCGCTTGGCTAAACAGGGCTTTAATTTTAATAAGTTGAAAGCCTCGAAAATTACCGCCTACCCTTCACTTAAAGGCAGTGATTTAGCGCCGTGGGCCGGTAAGTCAACCGAGGCGCTTGTGATTGCGATTTATGAAAAGATTAATGACCTGCAGCTACGTTACCCCTATGTGGCCGATAAACCCAACTATCGCTGGCAGGTCAGGGTGGCAAATATTCGTAAGCGGATTTGGCTGCTGTTACGTCATGTTGCTGACTAATAGCTTTTCTCTAACAGCCTTTGCCTTAAAGCCGTTACAAGTATTAGATGAAG
>JABSRR010000174.1 GCA_013215025.1 Pseudomonadales bacterium | reverse complement strand
TTAGCGATGTGTGCCAGCTGTAATCTGTTAGCCGGCCCTACCGCCAACTTAAGCATTGTTTATCTAGCGCCAACGCCACTATTTCAGGAATTATCGTTTACCGCCAGAATCGATAAGGTTGAAGGACGCAAAGTCTTCATCATCGGTGAATGCTTTGCTGATCAGCTGCTTTGCTCACGTGCGCAGGGTTTATTCATTCATTACCAAGGTGATGCTTGATGATTAAACACTATTGTCGTGCAGCATGTTTGGCTGCAATGGCGCTTTACCTCTCGTTGCCAACGCTGGCTAATCAGACCACAAGCAATCAGAGTGCGAGTAATGAGAGTTCGATTAATGAGAGCTCAAGAAATGAGAACTCAAGAAATGAGAGTCTAGGTAATAAGGACTCGTCCAAGACCAACGCAAGCAAGCAAGGCCAGCTTTCTATAGCTGAGCCAAGCAATGTCGACAAGCTGGAAACTATCGAGGTAACAGCCAGTCGCCACCCGATGCAGAATAATCAATATGCTGTCACAGCCATTGATGCAGATCAGTATCAAATGGCAAGCCATATATCGGAAGCTGTGGTTGCAAGCCCTGGCATTTGGATTTCACGCGGCAATGGTCAAGAGCATTTAACCGCTATTCGCAGCCCTGTTTTTGTTGGCGCAGGCGCTTGTGGTCCATTTATGATGAGCGAAGACGGTATCAGCCTCAGAGCACCGAATTTTTGTAATGTAAACCAGCTTTTTGACGCTAATTATTTGCAAGCAGATCGCATCGAAGTGCTGCGCGGCGCTGGTTCCCTGAGTTATGCAAATACTCTGCACGGTATTATCAATATCGTATCGCCAGAATTTTTGGCACCGTCGAATCGTCAAACGCGACTCAGTTTTCTTGATAATGATTTGGGCTTGAATCGCTATGCTGTTGATCACCGAGATGAGAAGTGGATCGCACAGGCAATGATTGATGACGATAGCGGCTATAAAAAAGATTCTGGTTATGATCAGGCAAAATTAAGAATCAAATATCTGCAGCATAATGCAAACAATTTTTCGCTAGCGCATCATATTAACTATATGCAACTGGACCAAGATACCGCAGGTTATATTGTCGGCGAAGACGCCTATAAAGATGATGATTTGCAAAATGATAATGATTCTAGCGGTGCATTTCGAAAAGCTGAGGCCTTTCGTTATGCCGCCGATATGGTTTATTCACCGAAAGACAATGCCAGCCTGATTTTTACGCCTTATCTTCGTGCTAACGACATGGAGTTTAAAATGTTTTTTCTGCCCGGTAAGCCGTTGGAGGAAAATGGCCACCGCAGTGCAGGGTTTAAAGCCAGCTATCTGCGTAATTACCAAGCATGGCGAGTGCAAACTGGCTTTGAGTTCGATTACAGCAGTGCGTATTTACGCCAAACACAGTTTGAAGCCGATCAGTTTGGCGGCAAGCTACCTCAGGGAAAACATTATGACTATAGGGTTGATGCAGCAGTAGCAGGCATCTTTTTTGAGGCCAGTTATCCCATCTTAGATCAGCTTCAGCTTGATTTAGGCTTACGAGGCGATCACAGTCGATTTAATTATGATAATAAGCTAGCCGATGGCAGTGCCTGTGATGCGTCGATTGCGATTCAAGATTGCCGCTATTTTAGACCGGCGGATGATAATGATGTTTACCAGAACTGGTCATCGCAATTGGGTTTGCTCTGGGCTCTTAATCGTTCACACAGCGTATCTTTAAATTTGGCTAGGCACTATCGTGTGCCTCAGGCGACTGAGCTGTACCGACTTGAGCAGGGTCAGTTAGACAATACGATCAAAGCCGAGCGCGGAGATAGTGTCGAAGTTAACTATATCGCCTACCTGCCAAACTGGCAGTATGCAATCAGCGCCTACTTTATTGATAAGCATAATGTCATTGTTAAAAACAATGACCGCATCAATGTCGATGGGCAGAAAACCCAGCATCAAGGGGTAGAGCTGAGCTTGAGTGGCTGGCTTGTTGCCGAGCGCTTAGAGCTTGAGCTGGCGTATACGCACAACCGTCACCAGTATAACTCGAATGTTCAATTGCTGTTTTTGGGTGACGCCAGCATTAAAGGTAACGATATGGATACGGCGCCAAGAAACCTTGCGAGCGGCCGCTTAAACTTTATTACACCCTTCCAATCGGAGTTGTCGCTAGAAGCGGTATTTATTGATCAATACTATTTAAACCCAGAGAATTCTGAGACTTATCCGGGGCATACATTAACGAATCTGTATTTTCAACAGTCACTGCCTTGGCGAATCGATGTGACTGCCAGCATCAAAAATATATTTGACATAAACTATGCTGATCGTGCTGATGTGCAGCCATTCAGTGGCAATACGCCTCGCTACTTTATTGGTTCGCCACGCAGCTATCAAATTGAATTATCAAAAACGTTCTAGCTGCTCTACCAGTCGAATAATGATTTTATAAATGGGATGGTAATTTTTTTGCCGTGTAAGATTTGCGCCTTATCAAGCTCATCAATCACGTATTTAAGTGCGGCAATTGAGCGACCTGCACGCTGTAAAATAAAATGCGCACAGGCTTCAGATAGCGGCATCGCTTTCTGCTCGGCTAAAAACTGAATATATTGCGGTAACTCTGGCTCATCCAATTGCCTTAGCTGAAAACTTAAGCAAGCGGATAAGCGAGTGTTAAGATCTGCAAGCTCAAACCTTAGTTGATTAGCCGGTACTTGACTGGCAATGAATATCGCCTTGCCTGCTTCATTTCGTTGGTTATAAGTGTCGAACAGAGCTTGCTGCCAATCATAAGCTCGCGCCGCAGCTTCAATGTCATCAATCAAAAGAAAGTCAGAATCCATATGCTGGTCTAACACCTGCTTTGCAGGAAACTGCATCATTTCCTGCAATGGCAAATAAAATACAGATGATTTAACAGACTGCGCCAGCGCCAAACTGGCCAAGAGTAAATGCGTCTTACCACTGCCAGCTTGGCCAGAGAAATAAATAAAATCATTCTCGCCGGACAAAATGCACTGCCGCAGGGTGTTGAGCAGTAATTTATTGGTCTGTGCACAAAAAAAATTGTCGAAGCTTGTACTGCTTTCAATCCCTAGACCAAGGCTTAACTGATGTTTCTCCTGCATGCCAAGCGCTGTCCTCTTAGTTTCTGTTAGTCCAGTAATATTCAAGCACGGCTGCATCGTTTGAAGATGATACAGGCTGAAATGCTGGCAACGCATCGAGTCGTGCGCTGAGCTGGTTTTTCTCGGCTTTAATTTTAGCGCTGATCAAAATATGTTGTGGCTGCGCTTCAAGCACATACACATGCTCAATAAAGTCTATAGCAGCGACCGTCTCCATCAGCTGAGAATAAGCTTCAAACGATGAAAGTCCGCGAATCAAGATAGCTACTTCATTTTCACCCATAGTCATGCGGTTGTTTGTATTCCAGCTTTGCGTGATAGGTGTAAACGCATTCTGTAGCGCAGTCATATAATTGCTACCGCTTATAGCTGCAACGCGAGATTTGGGTTGCTGCAGAGCCAAAGCATTATCAGCATAAAACACCGAGCCACCAATGGATTCGCCCTCTAACGTTTGCTTTAAAAGTAAAATAGCATCCGCATTATGAGTGCTTTTTAAATTATTTAGGCTGAATGCATCTAATGACCACAATGCACTAAGGCGCATTTCACTGATTGCCTGACTTTGATAGATAAAAGCTGAAATGCCTGTATTAATTAAGGCAAATCGTAAGGCTGTGAAAGAGCCGTTCGCAACAACAGCTGAAGGCTGCATCAGCTGAATCGAATCATCGCTTGCCAGAAGAGGAATCACCAATACTTTAGGTTTAGTGATATTCGCAACTAATCCAGCGCTTTGCAGGAGCTGCGATAGAGCAAGCCGGTTGAATGTTAATTGAAGAAAGTAACTGCCTTGCTCAAGCCTGTTGGTATCAAGCGTTGGTTTGGCGATAAAACTGTATTGCTGAATATATCTATCGGCATTATTAAGTGCTTTGGCAATAGCATTGTACTGGGACAGCTGTTGCTTAGATAGGCCAGTTGTTTTATGCAATACCGTCAATAAGCCTGGTCGGCTAAAACGTTTTACATTGCCCTCATTATTTGAGCTTACCTCAATCACGGCTGTGTAAGCATCTTGCATGCTGTTGGCATAGCAGAATGGAGCAAATAGCAAGGCAATGATGAGAATAATCTTATGTAACTGCATAGACTGAATTTTTTATAACAACAATCGGCGAGATTATAAGCAGTTCAGGGCTTTTGCAACCAATACCCCGGAAATTTGTTGAAATGATCAATATTCCGTCGGAAAACTTTTAAGTCGTTGTTGCGGCTAAGTTTTAGCTAGCGACCACAGTGCGAAATGGGTAGAATGGCGCTTTAATTTTAACACATATCTATTTGCCACAATGTCCAATAACAAGACAGATCATCTTTCTACAACTCAATCGCTTGATAGCGCTGAATCTTCCCTCAGTTATAAAGACGCGGGCGTCGATATTGAGGCAGGTTATGCTTTGGTTAACAATATCAAGTCGGCGGTCAAAAAGACCACTCGGCCTGAGGTATTGTCAGGCTTAGGCGGTTTTGGTGCACTTTGCGAATTACCCAGTCACTATCAACAACCTGTTTTGGTTGCCGGCACCGACGGCGTTGGCACGAAGCTAAAACTTGCGCTTGAAACCGGTATTCACAGCACTGTGGGTATTGATTTAGTAGCGATGTGTGTCAATGATTTAATTGTTCAGGGTGCAGAGCCGTTATTCTTTTTGGATTATTATGCCACTGGCAAACTGGATGTAGATGTCGCTACGGCAGTTGTTGAAGGTATTGCAGAGGGCTGCTTGCAATCGGCTTGTGCGTTGATTGGTGGTGAAACAGCTGAAATGCCTGGTATGTATGCTAAGGGCGATTATGATCTTGCTGGCTTTTGCGTTGGTGTGGTTGAGAAAAGTAAAATTATTGACGGCAGTCAGGTTGCTGCCGGCAACGCCATCATTGGCCTTAGCTCGTCGGGCCCGCATTCTAATGGCTATTCCTTAATTCGCAAAGTGATCGAACAGAGCGGTGCCGATTTGCATCAGGATTTTGAAGGCCAATCTCTGGCCGAGGCATTGCTAACACCAACCAAGATTTATGTGAAACCGCTGCTTAAATTATTTGCCGAATTTGATATAAAAGCATTAGCCCATATTACGGGTGGTGGTTTTAGTGAAAATATTCCTCGTGTGCTGCCGGCCTATACGCAAGCAAAATTATCGCAATCTGCCCTGACACTGCCACCGATATTCCAGTGGCTGCAACAGCATGGCAATATTGCCACAGATGAAATGTACCGCACCTTCAACTGCGGTATTGGCATGGTGCTTTGTGTTGACACTGAAGATGCTGACGCTATTGTTCAATTTCTAAACCAGCAAGGTGAGTCTGCAAGAATCATTGGCCACATTGAATCATCGTCAGAAGCCGAACCATCGGTGCAGTTAAGCTAATGCAGCGATTAGTCGTACTGATATCAGGCAGCGGCAGTAATTTACAGTCTATTATCGATGCATGTAAAAACAGCAATCGGCTTCATGCTAAGGCCGAAATCGTTGCGGTGATTGCTAACAAACCTGATGCATTTGGGCTGCAACGTGCAGCCGATCAGGGTATTCCTGCTTTGTGTATCAATCATACTGAATTTGCCTCGCGTGAATTATTTGACCAGCATCTAGCCCAAGTCATCCAAGATTACCAGGCAGACTTAGTAATCTTGGCAGGCTTTATGCGCATACTGACGCCTGCATTCACTCAGCAATTTGCCGGGAAATTATTAAATATTCACCCTTCACTACTGCCGAAATATCCCGGTTTAAATACCCATCAGCGCGCTATTGATGCAAACGATGCCTTTGCAGGGGCTACAGTGCATTTTGTGACTGCTGAGCTTGATGGCGGGCCATGTATTTTACAAGCTGCAGTAGCGATTGATGGCGATGACGCGAAGAGCCTTGCAGCTAAAGTCTTACAGCAAGAACATAAGATTTACCCAGAAGTGATTTGCTGGTTTGTCGAGAAGCGGCTACGATTAGATGGCAATACAGCATGGTTAGACGGCAAAGCGATTCCCAAACATGGTGTGCAATTTGAGACTGCTTGAAAGGCAGTTCACCATAGCCGCTGTTAACATCAGCAAATTTTTCTGTTTATGGCTACTCTGCCTAATCCCCCTTGTTGCTGTGCTTAGCAATAGCGCTAATGCTGCTAATGTTGATAAGACGAGTGAAAACCTTGACATCAGTCAGAGCCTGCTGCCCTCCAAGGCCCGCTACCATGCCAATATTAATGGTTTTGAATTAGTCGCAACACAGCAACTTCATCGCGATAAACAACAATGGCATGCAAACCAATCGATCATTAGCCTGCTGGGAACTATTAAAGATAGCGCACGATTCTCTATTAAAGATGGGGTGATTATCGATGCTGATTATCAACAATCACAGAACTTGCTGGGCGAAAATAAAAACTACCGTATACAATTT
>JABSRR010000173.1 GCA_013215025.1 Pseudomonadales bacterium | reverse complement strand
TCCATAGTGTTTGTCTATCATCTTAGAAAGCCATGTTTAAATCTAAAAGAATATGATGCATACATCGTGTTTTCTACTTCAAATTATAATTTATACTTTCACGACAAATATTTGGATCGTAAAATCTCCCGAGCCCAAAAACAGACAATTTTGAATTTTTTTATGCAGAAAAAAATTAAGGTCGAGTTTAAACATATTAGCCAGCTGCAAGATGCAGTTCACTGTTTACTGCATGTTTTTATCGCAAACACGAAGCAAAATATCAAACTACGTGAACAGGTGATGCAGCATGCTTGCGAACAGTTGGCTATTTCAGTGCCAGATAGCAGTATCGATTTGAGTAGTATGCCAGATATAACGCGTTTTATGTCAGCCATTAAAACAATTGATAAGGCTTATGCTTTAGTTAAAGGACAAATTCTTAATACATTGGCTGAGGCAGCCAGTTTTGATAATGATATTGAGCCGATGGAGCAATATATTATTCAGGCATTAGCAGCTAGATTCGCTGTTCCAATGCCCAACCGATTAATTGCCAGCATGCATGCTGCTGCAGTGGCGTAATCATGCAGGTACAGAGCTTCGCGCCGCATGTGCTGGGCCACGAACGGATTCTTATCTTAGGTTCAATGCCTGGCGTCGCATCACTGCAACAACAACAATATTACGCCCACCCGAGAAACATATTTTGGCGCCTAATGGCCGAGTTATTTACTGTAGATGAAACAATGCCTTATTCACAGCGACTGAGAGCTATCAGTGAGCAAGGTTTGGCCCTGTGGGATGTCTATCAGCAATGCTTTCGTCCCGGTTCGCTGGATAGTGCGATTGATAAACGGCAAGCAAGCTTTAACCGGATTGCAGAGCTTATGCAGACACAGCCATCTATTCGCTATATTGCCTGTAATGGCCAAGCTGCGTTTAAAGCCATGCAGCGTTATCTGAAGTTACATCATACTGAGCTGACTGAGACATCGTTTGAGCTTTTCTGTCTGCCTTCGACTAGCCCGGCAAACGCAAGTATGAGTTATCAGCAAAAATTTAACGCTTGGCAGTTATTGCGCGAATTGCTCGAGGAAAGCTAATATGCAAACAATACAGACTTTATTAGAGTCGCAGAAACAACAGGCCTTGCAAGATATCGAGCACTGTTTTCAAGACTTAGCGTCGGCGCAGGATGTTAGTCCGGCCAGAAAGTTTCGCTTAGAGGGGCGCTTGCAGGTTCTGCTTGCTGTTGGCGTTATCGATATACTAGAAATTCAGCAATACTGTTGTGCGCAGCAGCAAGCCTATCATTTGCCAGAGTCCGAAACTGAGTATTGGGCATGGGCAACCAGTCAGGCGGGCACGATAAGATTGCCATTTTATATGCAGCCAGCTCCTGTATATCCAAGTAAATAGAACTTATCGGCGTTGAAAACCTTGCTCAAGCAAATGCGCAACAATGCGCTCTATATTCATGCTGGATGCAGTTTTTAAAGCCTGCCGTAAAATTGCTATATTGCTGATCGCCTGTTTCAACGCATAGGGTGGTAGTGATTGTTGCTCTAATGACTCAAGGTCTTGTTGCATTTGAGGCGGTAAATTTAAGCTAGATTGCATGGTGAGTAATAGAAAACTTTTTTCTGTTAGCACAGCAAAATCAATCGCTTCTTGTCGCACCAGCGATTCATAATCAATATAGCCTTGGTCTTTCAGCCAGATCATTGCACTCAGGCCGCTCAGGTGTCTTTCACTATGCAGTCCGTATTCGTCAACCTGGTCGGGGCCAGAAATGTCTTCCACGTATAATGTTACTTTACGCGGAAAGGTTGCAAATAATTTTGACAGTACAAGACCAATATCGCGGTAGAAGTCTTGAATGTGAATATCACTCATGCAGCTAGTCGTTCAGGTGGTTAGTTGAAATCATACTGTTGCAAAAAGCTACCCAGGCGTTTGATCGCATCGATAATATCGTCTTTGCGCGGTAGAAAAACAATGCGTAGATGTTGCTTATCCGTAATATTGAATGCAGAACCCTGCACCAATAAGATTTTTTCCTGGCGTAAAAAATCTAAAATCATTGTTTCGTCATCATTGATTGGATAACGAGCAGGATCTAGTTTAGGGAATAAATAAATACTGCCCTTCGGTTTAACGCAGCTCACCCCTGGGATGGCAATTAAGGCCTCATAAGCTGCATTCATCTGCTCATGCAGTCGACCGTTGGGTAAAATCAGATCGTTGATGCTTTGGTAGCCACCGAGTGCTGTTTGAACAGCATATTGTGCTGGCACGTTAGAGCATAAGCGCATCGAGGCGAGCATATTAATGCCTTCAATATAATCACGAGAATATGCTTTTTGGCCAGAAACGATAAGCCAGCCAGAGCGGAACCCGGCTAAGCGATAGGATTTTGATAGGCCGTTGAAGGTAATGCAAAGTGTGTTTTTAACCAGTTTTGCTAATGGGTAGTGAACGGCATCATCGTACAAAATGCGGTCATAAATTTCATCGGCAAAGATTACCAAGCCCTTACTTTCGGCCAAGCTTACTAAAGCGCTTAACACCTCTTTAGAGTAAACTGCGCCGGTTGGATTGTTCGGATTAATGATGACAATCGCCTTGGTGTTTTCGGTAATTTTGCTCGCAATGTCATCAAGATTAGGCTGCCAGCCTTGGTCTTCGTCACAATGGTAGTGAATGGGATGGCCGCCAGCCAGATTTACAGCAGCTGTCCAGAGTGGATAGTCAGGCGAGGGGATTAGCACTTCATCGCCGTTATTAAGTAAGGCCTGAGTTGCCATGACAATAAGCTCGGAAACCCCGTTGCCTAAAATCACATCATCTATATCAACATCAAATATGCCACGCAGTTGGCAATCTTGCATAATCGCTTTACGGGCAGAAAAAATACCTTTCGACTCTGAATAACCCTCTGCTTGAGGCAGGTTGCGAATCACGTCCTGAATAATCTCATCAGGTGCGCTGAGTCCAAATGCTGCAGGGTTGCCAACATTGAGCTTGATAATTCGCTGGCCTTCCTCTTCAAGACGCAGTGCCTCATCAAGCACAGGGCCTCGAATGTCGTAACAAACATTGGCAAGTTTATTGGATTTTTTAAGCGTATTCATCGTAAATAATTAGATGCTGTTGATTGAATAGTAATCCGCTATTATGACCGAATAATCGCGATTAAGCGATAGTCGACCTTGACAATCCATTTGCAAGAGAACTTTATATGAGCCAAGCCCCGATTAAAAAAACCGATGCGCAATGGCGCGAACAATTATCGGATTTCGAATACTATGTCTTGAGAGAAAAAGGCACTGAGCGGCCATTCACCGGTGAGTTTAACGATTTTAAAGGCAGTGCTGATTTTGCCTGTCGCGGTTGTGGTCAGCCACTGTTTAGTAGCGCGGCAAAATATGACTCAGGTTCTGGCTGGCCCAGCTTTTTCGAGGCGGTAAATCCTGAGGCTATTCGCGAGTACCGTGATAGTTCGCTGGGTATGGAGCGAGTTGAAATTGTTTGCAGCCGCTGCGACTCACATCTAGGTCATGTGTTTACTGATGGTCCGAGGCCAACCGGCTTGCGTTATTGTGTGAACTCAGTTTCGCTAACTTTAGATAGCTCAAAGTCTGCGGTCTAATTTTGTGAAAAGCGTTGACACTGACTACAATGCTCAATAAAATGCGCGCCTCTTTTGCAGAGAATTTCTTGTCTCTGCTTGCTGTTTGCGGATATAGCTCAGTTGGTAGAGCGCGACCTTGCCAAGGTCGAGGTCACGAGTTCGAACCTCGTTATCCGCTCCAACACAGCCGGTACTTCTCAATAAATCTTGATACTCTTTTAGGCTCTAGCTTTGGCTTTAGGTCTAGCTCTAATTAGGCACTAAAATATTACAACGAGATTTTGATCGCTATCACGCCATCTGACGTTATTCTGTGCTGAATGCAATACGCCGCTTAATCCATCTCAATATGGCTAAATGTCGCGATGAGTAGGCCCACTGTGATACTTTACCGCAATGGCGCTTGCTATAGTTTCAGGTGATAGCTGGATACATAGATGAGATGCTTGTTGGATGCGAACTTGATTATACTTTTGGAAAATACATATGACGCAAGCCGCAGTTGAAATTACGGGTTTACATAAAACATATCGAGGTGGCTTTGAAGCTCTAAAAGGTATCGATTTACGAATCGAGCAGGGTGATTTTTTTGCCCTGCTCGGTCCTAATGGCGCTGGCAAATCAACCACCATCGGCGTGCTCTGTTCCTTGGTTAAAAAAACCCAAGGCCAGGTATCCATCTTTGGTATTGATATCGATAAGAATTTCCCCTTAGCTAAATCAAAAATTGGTGTGGTGCCGCAGGAGTTTAATTTCAATAACTTTGAAAAAGTGAAACAAATTGTTCAGCAGCAAGCAGGCTATTATGGCCTTACAGCAGCTGAGGCCGAGCCAAAAATTGACCATTTTCTGAAAAAGTTAGGGCTCTGGGAAAAACGCGATGTCGCCGCGCGAACGCTGTCTGGCGGTATGAAACGTCGCTTGATGATTGCCCGCGCGCTGATTCACGAGCCAGAGCTACTTATCTTAGATGAGCCGACTGCAGGCGTTGATATTGAGCTGCGGCGCGGCATGTGGGAGTTCTTAAGTGAAATTAATGCGCAAGGTACGACCATTATCCTGACCACACATTACCTAGAAGAAGCAGAAATGCTTTGCCGTAATATCGCGATTATTGATGCAGGCAAGATCGCTCACCACTCAGACATGCGCTCCTTACTAGCCCAGCTGCAGCAAGAGACTCTATTGATTGATCTGGACAGCACAGTCGATCAACTCGCCCCAGAGCGGCTTGCAAACTTGCCATATCAGGCCAATATTGCGGATGCGCAAACGCTGGAGGTCACTATCAGCAAGGGTCAGAGCTTGAATGCGGTGTTTGCTAGCCTTAGCGAAATTGGTTTAACCGCAACCAGCCTACGCAACAAAGCAAACCGTCTAGAAGAACTGTTTGTCAAACTGATCGAGGGAGAACAGTAATGCCTCTGTCACAGCAATGGGTGGCCTTTGTAACATTGGTCACCAAAGAGATTCGCCGATTTATGCGCATATGGACGCAAACGCTGATCCCGCCAGTAATTACCATGGGCTTGTATTTCATTATTTTTGGCAACCTGATTGGTTCACGCATTGGCAGTATGGGGGGCTTTGACTATATGCAGTTTGTGGTGCCAGGCCTGATTATGATGTCGGTTATCACCAACAGCTATTCCAATGTCGTCTCATCGTTTTTTGGCAGTAAATTTCAACACTTTATCGAAGAGCTATTAGTCTCACCGGTGTCTAATGGGGTTATTTTAGCGGGCTTCGTCTGTGGCGGGGTGGTACGAGGTTTGTTGATTGGTTTCATTGTCACGCTGGTGTCTATGTTTTTTAGCGCGCTTGAGATTCAGCACATAGGTTTGACGATTTTGGTAGTATTCATGACCTCCGTACTATTTTCGCTATTGGGCTTTATTAACGCGGTATTCGCTGAATCCTTTGATGACATAGCGATTATCCCTACTTTTGTATTAACGCCATTAATTTATTTAGGCGGTGTTTTTTACTCGATCGACTTACTGCCAGAATTTTGGCAGTGGGTATCGCAGGCCAACCCTATTTTATACATCATCAATGCGTTTAGGTTTGGCATCTTAGGCCAGAGTGATATTGATGTTGGTCTTGCTGTCGTGATGATCGCGGTTTTTACTGCACTGGCGGCAGCGGTCAGCGTTGGCCTGTTAAATAATGGTACCCGGCTTCGGCAGTAGGCCTTAGACAATAACTGAGTAAGAAAGTATGGCATTTGATCCGAAATATCAGCAGCATATCCCGCTTGGCAAGTCCACGCAGTATAGCTTTGAATACGATCCATCATTACTGTTTCCGATTGCCCGTTCAGCTGGACGCGATAAGATCGGTCTGCAGCAGGATATCCCTTTTAGCGGCTACGATCGCTGGACTGCCTTTGAGCTGTCGTGGCTTGATGCGCAAGGAAAGCCTAAAGTGGCGGTGGCAGAATTTGATTTTGCGGCCACAGCGCCGAACATCATTGAGTCGAAATCGTTTAAATTATATTTAAACTCGTTCAATCAAACCCAGTTCGCCGATGAATCGCTTTTATTGCAGTGTTTAGCTGATGATCTGAGCACGGCATCGGGAGCAGAGGTTGCGGTGCGCCTATTTGCTGTTAATGATTATCCTCGCACTGCCGACGTTTCAAGCTATCTTCGACTGGATGATCTGGACGTTGCCTGCAGCAGCTATCAAACAGATGCGAATTTGCTCGGTGTTGAGTCCGCTAGTGAGAAAGAGCTGCAGCGCTATTGCTTTGATGCATTTCGCTCGCTATGTCCGGTGACGGCACAGCCAGATTGGGCCTCAGTATATATCGACTTTCATGGTGCGAAGCTTGATAGCGCGTCTTTGCTGCAATATCTGGTGTCATATCGCAACCATCAAGGCTTTCATGAGCAATGCGTCGAGCAAATTTTCATGGATTTACTGCAGCTGGATAGCGCCGCGGTAATTTCTGTGTATGCGCGATTTTTACGTCGTGGTGGTCTGGACATTAATCCAATACGCCA
>JABSRR010000172.1 GCA_013215025.1 Pseudomonadales bacterium | reverse complement strand
ATGACCGCTTTTGATTGGATCCTTGATATAGACAGTACAGTCAAACCAGTTTTTGGTCATCAGGAAGGAGCTGAAATCTGCTACAATCTAGAATAAAAAGGACTGCCAAGCTACAACTACCATAGCTATTTCATTGCCAATATTCGAATTTGCCTGGGAATTGAGGTGAGGTCCGGCAATGAGCATGGTGGTAGTTTTGCGCTGCCTAAACTTTTTGACTCTATAGCTGAAGAAAATAGACCATTGCTAATTCGAGGAGATCTATCTTACGGCTCAGATAATATGATGAGAGAATGTGAGAATCGGCTTATTCGCTACCTTTTTAAGCTTAAAATGAGCAGTGGAGCTAAAAATCTTATTCGAGATATTGAACACTCAAATCCCAATTGGGCTAATGCAGGCCAAGGCTGGCAAGGCTATAAAACAACTATTCAACTCCAAGGGTGGGAGCAAAAAAGAGAGGCCCTTATTTTACGTCGCCAGCACAAATCGAAAAAAGCTGTCGTTACCAAGGCAATTGAAGATAAGCAACCAACACTTTTTCCTGAACTTATTGAAGATGAAAAAGCTACTGAATAGGAATACGTAAGCGTCAAATGAACCTTACTTTTTGAAGTTGTGAGGTAAAAGCTCTTCGATTTTATTTGCCGGATGGCCATTTATTTTTCTAAGAACATCAGAGATGTACTCAAATGGGTCGACGTCGTTAGCTCTGCATGTCTGAATAATTGATGCCCATGTAGCGGTTGCGTCACCACCATTTTTACTTCCAGCAAAGAGCCAGTTCTTTCTACCGATAGTTAATGGTCTAATTGATCTTTCACTTTCGCCATTATCCGGCTCCAAGCGTGGATCTTGCAGGAATGTTTTCAGAGCTTCTTTTAATTTGATCGTATAATTGAGTGCCTTGCCAATTCCAGATTTGGGGAGAATCATTGGTCCAGTGAGCATTTCGTTCTCGATATAGCCGAAAAATTCATTGATTAAAGGGCTTACTTTCTCCTGACGCAATTTAAGTCTGCTTTCAGGAGTCATTCTTTTACCAATGCGTTCATAACGATAAAGGTTTCTGATCATTCTGAGGATATTTCTTCTGAATTCTACAGGAGCATCTTCAGCTTCAATAAATTTTCTGCGCACATGCATCCAGCAAGCACACTCGTGCACACCTTTAGAAGTGAATAAGTCGTCATATCCACTGTAAGCATCAGCATGAATGTATCCTTTATAGTTTCCCAGGAATTCCTTTGGCCTTTTCTTTTGCCGATCTTTGGTAAATTCAAATATTTTCATCGGTGGCCCAGCACCTCCGGCGACATAAACCCAGATGCGTCCTGTCAGTAAACCTTTCTTTCCTTTACCTTTAACCTGTAATTTTACCGGTGTATCATCTGTAAAAATTATACCTCGATTAAGGATTTGTTTTTTCAATTCATCATAGAGAGGCTTAAGAACTTCCGCCCCCCTGATAATAAGATTGGATAAAGTCTGGCGACTGACCGGAATACCTTCGTTTTTCATCTTCTCTTCAATACGGTATAAAGGAAGATGGTATGAGTATTTATTTACGGCTGTATCAGCTATAATTGACTCATCAAATTGACTGCCTGGAATAGCAAAATCAGGTAGATTAGCAATGAGGATGCCGGAAGTTGCATCTTTCTTATCTGCATACTTGGGACGCACATAAACTTTAATGTAGTAACTGGCAGGTTTCTTGGCCAGTTTACGGCTTCTATCTACACCAATTTGAATAAGGCCTTCGCGCTCTTCCTCCGGTACATCAAGGATGATTTCTTCTTCTGGAAGATCTTCTGGAATTAAATCTTTGAGAGATGACTTTTTCTTACGCGTAGAGTTTCTTTGCTGAGTCAGTTTATTTTCTTGCTGATCCAACTCATCACTTAGAGAATCCAACTCTTTAACTAAATCTTCAAACTCAGGCTGGTTTTCATCAAGATCAATCTCACGTTCAGACTTTGGCCCGAACAGGGCTTTTTCAAGCAGGCGAATGCGTTGCTTAAGCCTGTTATTTTCAGCTTTAAGTTCAGTGACTTCGGTCGTTTCATTTTCAAGTATTTCAGCCATGCAGATATATAGCATAAAATACTCAAATTGCAGCTTAGATGAAGCTTAGACTCCTCTAAAACTTGTACGTATTTTCAGAGGCTCAACTCCTTCTAAAATTAATGTTAAACGGCGACGATCAATTAACAGTTTGACATCAGCCGATTGGGCGATATCAAACAAACCTTTTTGAAGATACTTATACCAAAGAGCAAAGCCGTCACCATCCCAATATAAGATCTTTAGGCGAGTCCGGTTACGGTTGGTAAAGACATAGAAACTGCCATCAATCGGGTTCTCACTGAACTTTTGAATAAGGCTGATTAAACCATGGAAGCCTTTGCGCATATCTGTTGAACTGGTGAATACAAAAATCCGTGCATCACTCGCTATATTCATCATAGCGACATCAAAACTTTAAGAGCTGAGTTGAGAGTCTTTCGATTGAAGCCATCTTCCAGATTGAATCTAAAATCGTCTCTGTATTCTAGAATGATTGAGCCTGGTTTATTCTGTATTGGTGCCTCTTCGGTATCATCCACTTCAATGAAAGTACCTACTTCGTCAATCGCTGATTCCCGGACTTTCTTGCGCCAATTATAATATTGACCCAAGGCTATATCATTTTCCTGGCATTGTTCTTTAATTGACTTCTCACTATTCTCAAACTCTTCAACGACAAGGCGCCAAAACTCTAGCTTGTCTTCTGCATTCACCTTTTCCATTTTTATCCTTCTTAATATTTAAGTCGAAGGAAGTATAGCAAGGGAAATCAGCTTAAAGAAGATGCTCTACATTATCGAGGTAGGACAGCCAGTTACCCGACTGCCCCCTCACAGATCCCAGCGTGCGGTACTACCGCACTGGGCTCTTCATAATAATTCACTTCCGTACGAGCATGTAAAGTTTTAGAGTCTGAAACTGTTAACGATTTTCTTTTCTGTTACTTCAGGTTTCGGAATACCAAAGTATTCAATGAGCTCTTTAAAGCCCTTCCAGTTGTAACTGCGTTTCTGGCTTCGCCTATTTAACCACTTAAACAGAATCCGTAAACACTTAAACCAGAAGTGACTTAAGCGTCTATTGTTCCCCATCAACCCATAGTAGTTATAATGTCCCATGAATTTCCGACGTACGTTTTCCATTAGTGGTCTGAGCTTCTTATCACGATTTGACTGAATCCATTCGGTAAACCGCTTGATACCTGAGCAGAGATTCTTAGTAGAAGTTCTAGCTCTTACATATCTTTTGCCTTTATGGCTTGTTTCCCAATGAAATTCAAACCCCAGAAACTCAAAGCTTTGATTTTCTTTACGAGTCTTGTATCGTGAAAAGATCAGCTTCTTTGTCTTTTCGGGCGCAACCTCAAGATTAAATTTCTTTAGTCGCATCCCCAGCTGACTGTAAAAGGTCGAAGCCTCACTCTCGGCTTGAAATAAGCATACAAAATCATCCGCATAACGAATTATACGACTGGTTCCAATGCATTTTGTCCGAATTCTTTTCTCAAACCATAAGTCGAGTGCATAATGCAGGTAAACATTAGCTAAAACTGGTGATATTACACCTCCTTGCGGTGTCCCACTTTCGGGATGTATCACCTGTCCGTCTTCTAATATTCCTGCTTTTAGCCACTTGCGAATAAGTTCAAGTAAAGCTTTATCCTCGATACGCTGTGACAACATCCTCAAGAGCCAGTTATGATCAATATTATCAAAGAAGCCTTTTATATCCGCTTCAACTACGTAGTTGCAGTTATTGAACATCGCTATTTCTTTTGTAAGCTTTACTGCATCACGCGCTCCTCTATTGGGGCGGTAACCGTAACTTTCCTGAATGAAATCTGCTTCATAGATCGACTCAAGGATTTTCGCACTCGCATATTGGAGTAATTTATCCTCCAGAGCGGGTATTCCTAAG
Source organism: Pseudomonadales bacterium (assembly GCA_013215025.1). Classification (NCBI taxonomy): domain Bacteria; kingdom Pseudomonadati; phylum Pseudomonadota; class Gammaproteobacteria; order Pseudomonadales; species Pseudomonadales bacterium. Next base: position 2,713 of record JABSRR010000172.1, on the reverse strand, counting down.
GGACGAAGTTTAGTCGCTGATTTCGGGATATAGCACCTGCGTATAAGTTTAGCTTTATAGCTCTTATTCTTTAATCGCTTAACAAGATCTTCTAAATTCTCCTCTAAGTTTTGTCCATATTCAAAGTAACTTACACGATCTACACCTGTAGCTGAACGTTTGTTCAACTGACCATAGGCCCAGCGTAAATTCTCGATATTTAGCAGACGGTATAGCCCGCCAAATCGATGCTGTTTGTGACTTTGTGCTCTTTTGTTTATTCCCTTCAGTGAGGTTAGCATGAGTTGTATCAACCTTTCTTAATTGTTCATGTTTCCTTTGAAGGCTACATTATTATGCCAGCCCCTTCCCCATGTGAACGGCTTTCCCGAACTCGGAGTACTATGGGCTGGTCTGACTTCCTAAGCTCCATCTGTACGGCTTCTTTCCAGTTGCCGAATACATACCCATGCATCCACATATTTCTATGATCAGCTGGGAGAACAGAGAATATCCCAAGTTCACTGTATCTCTCTATCAACATGCGACATCTTAAAACTCCGATGGCATTCAAACTGGAGGATCTTGGACTATCCAGTTCAAATATTGGTTTCCAGGGCGTCAAAACTGTCACCTACCATAAGTCGTATAACGAAGCTAAACTGATCTAAGGATTATACGGTTAATCCCTACCGCCTGCTGATTTCCCTGTGTACGCTTCACTTGATTAGTTCTATAGCCGACTAGAATCAACCGATTATTTTCACAGTTTCATCCAAACGAAATATTCCGCATCAAGCGCAACACTCGGTACGAGTGAGCAAGATTCTCTTACTCGACAGGGACTTTCACCCTGCAAGAAACACAATGCTTCTTGGCGCACTGACGCTTACAAATCTACAGCAAAAATTTCTCTTTTCAGAGTCATCCCATAGAGCTTGTAAAAGTCACTTAAATACCGATTGTGGCGACCACTAAAAGTGACTCAAGAACAGTAAATATTTTTCGTCTGTAATTTATTCATATTGTTCAACCTTGTTATTAAAATGCAGTGTCATTCTAATCTGTGACCAACTCTAAGGAACGAAGAGGTGTCCGGTAAACTTCTGGAACTTAGTAGTTTCCTTTAAGACTTTATGGATGATCCTATAATAAACTCTTCTCAAAGATTTTTTTAGAATTTCTTTGAATTAGGAGCAATTACCAGCTTCAATAAAAATAATTTTGATCAATTAATAAAATCTGTTAACCTTGCCAAATCAGCTCCGTAATAGTGGTTAATTGAACAATTTTAGAGTTGCTTCGAGATCATACTGACACTGTATGAAGAGTATTTGTGTATACACAGCATACCCCTGAAGATCCATTTTTATTAAAAAAAGTCTCCACAGCTGTACTGAAATGACTTCAGGTTTCGTATATGTAGTTGCATGCAAGTTTAATAAAGGAGTGATATATGAAGAATTTATTTTTGATACTTTTATGCTTTTTCTGTATTGTTCAGGCTGAAAATAAAGATGACTTATCTTCTTTAAAAGCTAAAGGTTGGCAAGAAGCTTTTTCTGACAAAATGACCGGAACAGACTGGCAAGAGAAGTGGTTTCTTGACGGTATATATGCCAAAGTGAGTAATTCAAAAGAAGCTTTACAAATCGATACTTCCAAAGGCTTTGCCGTTCTCTGGACCAAGAAAGAGTTTACAGGCGATTTACGCATAGAATATGATTTTAAATGTTTAGACGGCGACAAACGAAAAGGGGTCAACATAATATACATTCAGGCAACAGGAGATGGCCAGAAAGGTTGCGTGGAAGACATTACGCAATGGCCAGAAAAACGTGAATTGGCAGCCATGAAGAATTACTATTTAAATATGCATACTTATCATATCAGTTATGCGACTGGTACTCAGGGAGGCAAAAATAATGATTATGTTAGAGCGCGAAGGTACATGCCTATAGAAAACAAGGGACTGAAAAAGACTGAACTGAAAGGGGATTACAATAACGCCGGTCTTTTTAGTGATAAAGAGTGGCTTCGCATTGCCATTATCAAACAGAACAAAAAAATCTGGATGGAAGTAAAGCATCCGAAGATGACAAAGATGTTTAAATTTGAAAATGTCGATAAGCCGGGAATCGAGGCTGGAAGAATAGGTTTGCGGCTCATGCAGAATAGACTTTCCCATTTTAAAAATTTTAAAGTTTATGAACTGAAGGAATAATTCGTATACACCCTGACTCCGCTCCTAATCTGAATTTAACCATATGGTGATAGAAAAATGAAAAATACACAACAATTACTACCGCTGTTTATCATTTGTTTTAGTTTTTTAATGCTTGGTAGCAGCGTAAACTCAAGAGCCAACGCTGCCGAAGCTATAGCGCCAGATAAAATCCTGAGCTTTGGCATCAATGGCAAACGCAACATGCTTTATGATGCCCGCCAGCGCCCGCAGTCGGTATTGTTTAAGGGCCGCCTGTACATTGTCTACAACGCAGATGCGACTCCTACAAAAAACAAAAAGGGAATGGCTTATCCGATGCTGATTACCTATGACCCTCAGACGAGGCAGTTTACCAAGCCTGTTCGCATCGGGCCACAACACAGCGATCACCATTACAGCCCGATCATTTGGGCCGACGAATCCGATTACCTTCATGTGCTTCACGGTTGCCACAGGACGCCGGGCACACACCTCATTTCGGCGGAACCTGTTGTTGCGGGGGCATCC
>JABSRR010000171.1 GCA_013215025.1 Pseudomonadales bacterium | reverse complement strand
GCATGGGGTGATTATCGACACGCGGTTTTGCCCTACAGCATTCGCGACCGCTCGAACTGCAGCGGGTTTATGAATTGCCATGGCGATATCTGAGTAGCTGACACTCTTACCCCAAGCGATGGTATCAAGCTGTTGCCACACCAACTGCTGAAATGGCGTGCCCGATGGGTGTTTAGGAATCTGTTGCACCTGCTTAAAATTTTCCTGCGTGAACTCGCTCAAAAGTTTTTCTATTTTTGATACGCCGCAAACAGCGGGTAAGTTTGCCGAAAAAAAAACCTGCTGCGGAAAAAAACCACTTAATACAAGCTCTGCTTGTTGAAACACATCGGTATTCGCGTCAACAAAAAACAGGGCAGAAAGCCCTGTTTGATTGCCCGCTATAACGACGTAATCTAATGAGTCATGTTCGATAAGCTGGTAGCTGAGTTTGTTTGCTACAGGCTTATTCACTCGATTTCATTTGAGACTGAATATAATTTTGAATACCGATCTTATCGATCAGTGATAGTGCACGCTCTAACCAGTAAATGTGATCTGTTTCCGTATCATTTAATAGTTTTTTCAGCATATCGCGGGTAACGTAGTCGTTTTCCGATTCACAGACAGCAATAATCTCGCGCAAACTTGCGGCCACGGCCAGCTCAGCTTCTAGATCATACGCCAGTATCTGCTTAACATCGGAACCTATCTTAATCGCAATACGCGAGGCGGTATCGGCTGTACCCTCCAGAAATAAAATGCGCTCGATAATCATTTGAGCGTGTTCAAGTTCCTCTTCATACTCATGAACTAACTGCTGATGTAAACGCTCTACCCCCCAGTCTTCATAAAGTTTGGAGTGGGCTAGGTATTGATCCATAGAAGAAAGCTCCATGGTCAACTGACGATTGAGTAAATCGATGATTTTTTGTGAGCCCTGCATTATTCATCCTCCATCGTTGATTGCAGATAGTTGGGCACACCAACCTGTTTAATTAAATGCTGCTGAGTTTCAATCCAATCAACATGAGATTCTTCATACTCAAGAATCGACTCAAGCAACTCGCGACTGACATAATCTTGCTCTTGTTCGCATAAATCAATCGCAGACTTCAACGCAGCAAGCTGATCAGTTTCAAAATCTAAATCGCATTGCAACATCTCTTCGGTATCTTCGCCAATGCGCAACTTGCCTAAATGTTGCAGATTGGGTAAGCCTTCTAAAAACAGGATACGCTCAATTAAATCGTCAGCCTGCTTCATGTCTTTTATCGATTTTTTATAAGCTTTTTCATTGAGCTCTTCCAAGCCCCAGTTTTTAAACATGCGCGCGTGCAGAAAGTATTGATTAATTGAAACCAGCTCAAGTGAAAGCACGCCATTTAACGCGCTGATAATCGTGGTTTTACCTTGCATCGTCGACTCCTCATTGTGTGATGCAGCAAATATAGGCTTAATACGCGCAGAAAACAACAAAATACCAAAAAAATCTCAATAAAATCAATAACTTGAAATGATTTCGATAATTATTACTATTCGTGTTTTAGCGCGCATCTTGATTTCAGGCCAGGTACGATTGAACACAAAAATAGATATAAGCCATTTACCTCTAAATATACTTAATAAGATCTTTTCAAGGCTGTTAAGACAAGATAAGGTAATCCGCTTATTTAATTGACGTTAATCATCCCACAGGAACGTATTTTGGATTGGCAAGCTTGGGCAGCGTTATACATTACTTTTAGTGCCTTACTGACTTTAATTTTTTCTCGCATCAGCCCACATATTGTGATGATGGCTGCGCTTAGCGTGCTTAGCGTGACTGGCATTTTAAGCCCTAGCGAGGCACTGTCAGGCTTTGCTAATGATGGCTTGATGACCGTAGCCGCCATGTTTGTGATTGCCGCAGGTATTCATGGATCAGGTGGTGTTGATTTGCTAGTCAACGCCCTGCTGGGCAAACCAAGCTCGGCTCGCGCTGCAATGCAGCGTATGTTCCCTCCGGTGGTACTGTTAAGCGGTTTTTTAAATAATACCCCGATTGTTGCTACGATGATTCCTGCAATTAATAGCTGGTCGCGAAAAATTAATATCGCCCCTTCAAAATTAATGATTCCACTCAGTTATAGCGCAATTTTAGGCGGCACCTTAACGCTTATTGGCACTAGCACTAATTTGGTGGTTAATGGCCAATATCAGGCACTCACAGGGCAGCCAAGTCTGGGGCTATTTTCAATCACCATGATCAGTCTGCCAGTGGTCATAGCTGGCTTGCTGTTTATATGGCTGGTATTTCCAAAAATTCTGCCGGATCGCTCAGCCAAGAATGCCTTTGCTAACCTTCGCGAGTTTACTTTGGAGGTTTCGGTGGCGCAAAATGGCCCTCTCGTTGGAAAAACTGTTGAGCAGGCGGGGCTGAGAAATTTACGCAGGGTTTACCTGGTTGAAATCGAGCGCAATGGCAGTATCGTTACTGCGGTTCCCTCTCAGGAAGTGCTAAAAGGCGGCGATCGTTTGGTATTTGCTGGTGACACTGAGGCAATTTCTGACCTTCTGCGCATCAACGGCATCACAGCTTCTGCCAATGATAATCATGAAGAATCGCTGAGCACCGATCGGGCTGAGCGGCGTTTAGTGGAAGCCGTTGTTTCTCCGCATTGTGATTCTTTAGGCCAAGCAATTCGTGACATGCGCTTTCGCGATCGATATGGGGCCGCAGTATTAGCGGTAGCCCGCGGAGGTGAACGTATCAAAGGTAATCTCGGTACGATAAAACTTGCCGCAGGCGATACCTTGTTATTAGAGGCGAGGCCCGCTTTTGTGAGTCGCCAACGGTACAATAAAGATTTTCTATTGATTAATGAGTTAGAGGAAGCACCACCTCGGCATGAGCGCGCCTATCTCTCATGGGCGATACTTTTATGCCTCATTGTAAGTGCAGGCTTTGGTGTTATAAGCATGCTTAATGCCGCCCTGATCGGCGCGGCAGCAATGATTATTTTTGGCTGCTGTTCAATTAGTCAGGCTGAGAAAAGTCTCGATTTTAGCGTGATATTGACTATTGCTGCGTCTTTTTCCTTGGGGACTGCACTGCAAAAAACCGGGGCTGCTGGTCATTTAGCTCATCATATAATTGACCTCAGCGGCGGCACACCCTGGCTAATGCTGATTTTAGTCTATATAGCGGTTGTGATGCTGACTGAAACGATTACCAATAATGCGGCTGCCATTATTATGCTGCCGATTGTGTTACAGATTACCCAGCAGGCTGGCATTGATGCTGAGCCGTTTATCTTTGCGATTATGATGGCGGCCTCTGCTAGCTTTATTACGCCGTTAGGCTATCAAACTAATTTGATGGTGTATGGACCGGGTGGCTATAAATTTACCGACTTTATCAAAGTTGGCCTACCCTTGAGTATTTTTCTCGCTGTTGTGACCCTATCTATTTTACTGCTCTACTATCCGCTGTAGCAGTCTTAAGCGCTATGAATATTTGCGCCAATTATTAGCGCCGATAAAAAAGCCCGCCATTTTGGCGGGCTTTTTATGCGAAGTTTGTAGAGCTTAGATGTAAAAGGTTTTACCAACCAAAGCGCAGTTCACTTATAGCGGCGAGCGGCCTTTCTTAGCCGCTGTGCGTAAGCGCAATGCATTGAGCTTTATAAAGCCTGCTGCATCTTTCTGATCGTAAGCGCCCGCATCATCCTCAAACGTGGCAATCGCTTCGTCAAATAAGGAGTCATCTGACTTGCGCCCTACTACCATAACATTGCCTTTATACAGCTTCAGGCGAACCTCACCATTAACCACCGCTTGTGTTTCATCAATCGCAGCCTGCAACATTTGGCGTTCAGGTGACCACCAGTAGCCATTATAAATTAACGAGGCATAGCGCGGCATCAACTCATCTTTTAAATGCGCAGCTTCACGGTCTAAAGTAATGGATTCTATCGCACGATGGGCTTTCAATAAGACCGTGCCTGCAGGTGTTTCATAACAGCCTCGCGCCTTCATGCCAACATAGCGGTTTTCAACAATATCCACACGACCAATACCGTTCTCGCCGGCAATGCTATTCAGCTCTTCCATAACAGTTGCAGGAGACTTAGCCACACCATCAATCGCCACTACATCGCCATGCTTAAAGCTCAGGTTAATATAGCGGGGCGTATCTGGTGCATCTTCTGGTGACTTAGTCCATAGCCACATATCTTCTTCAGGCTCTGCCCATGGGTCTTCAATCAGATCACCCTCATAGGAGATATGCAGTAAATTAGCGTCCATCGAGTAAGGGGACTTCTTGCCTGGTTTTGTTTCTACCTGAATACCGTGTTGCTCACAATACGCCATCAATGACTCGCGTGAGTTTAAATCCCATTCGCGCCAAGGCGCAATTACCGCAACACCTGGCTTAAGTGCATAAGCACCTAATTCAAAGCGCACTTGATCATTGCCCTTGCCGGTTGCGCCATGCGAGATAGCATCAGCGCCTGTTTCATTAGCAATTTCAATCAGTCGCTTAGCAATCAATGGTCTTGCGATCGAGGTACCAAGCAGGTATTCACCTTCATAAATGGCGTTGGCTCGAAACATCGGAAACACAAAATCACGCGCAAACTCTTCACGTAAATCGTCAATATAAATTTCTTTGATGCCCAAAGCTTCAGCTTTTGCGCGCGCAGGCTCAACTTCTTCGCCCTGACCTAAATCTGCCGTAAACGTGACAACCTCGCACTGATACTCTTCTTGCAACCATTTCACAATCACCGAGGTATCAAGGCCGCCCGAGTAAGCTAATACAACTTTTTTGATGTCTGCCATCACAGTTTCTCCAATTCGAAAGAACAGCATTTAAAGGGCGCGTATTGTACTGATTTTGTCCGATTTTCGCTAGACTTACGCGATTCAGGTAGGTTAGCTATTTTTTTTACTATAGAATGAGTATTTTAATATAAAAATTTATACGACGAGCCTCACGCATGAGCCAATTGCTTACCCTGACACAACCCGATGACTGGCATATTCACTTACGTGACGGCGTTGCATTGAAACGCACAGTAAACGATGCCGCGCGTCAATTTAATCGCGCAATTGTTATGCCCAACCTCGTCCCACCGGTTGTCAATGCAGCTCAGGCCGTCAGCTATCATCAGCGTATCATGCAGAACCTAGCTAGCGAGCTCAGTTTTGACCCACTGATGGTCTTATACCTCACGGACAACACTCAAGCTGAAGATATTTTAGCCGCGCATCAAACCGGCTTAGTGAAGGCTGTGAAGATTTATCCTGCGGGCGCTACCACTAACTCAGACTCGGGCGTGACTGATATTTTAGCTAAATCTGATGTTTACGAGGTCATGCAGTCTATCGGTATGCCGCTGCTGATTCATGGCGAAGTGACAGATAGCCATATTGATATTTTTGATCGCGAGAAAGTTTTTATTGAGCGCACGATGATTCCGCTGCGGGCAAAATTTCCTGCATTAAAAATTGTATTCGAGCATATTACCACCAAGGACGCAGCTGATTTTGTCGTTGACGCCGATGGCCCCATGGCAGCCACTATTACGCCGCAGCATTTAATGTTCAATCGAAATGATATGTTGGTTGGCGGTATTCGGCCACATTATTTTTGTTTGCCGATCCTGAAACGCAATATCCACCAAGATGCCTTGGTGAAAGTAGCCACCAGTGGAAATACACGCTTTTTTCTTGGCACTGATTCGGCACCTCATGCAACGGATAAAAAAGAAGCAGCTTGCGGCTGTGCTGGCTGTTACAGCGCCTTTAGTGCGATTGAGCTGTATGCTCAGGTATTTGATGAGGCAAATGCACTGGACAAACTTGAGGCCTTCGCTGCTTTTAACGGACCAGACTTTTATGGCATGCCACGTAATACCGAAACCATTACCCTGATGAAAAAAGCTTGGCAACTTCCAGCACAGCTAGACTATTTAGATGGCACAATTACACCTCTACTGGCAGGAGAGCAGATTCAATGGCAAATCCAAGCTGGTTAGAGGCAGATCTAAATATGTCTAGCGAAAGACAAAAGCCGCTGATGGCCTATCGCTTTCGCGGCTATTTACCGGTTGTGATAGATATTGAAACGGCGGGCTTTAATGCGACCACCGATGCCATGTTAGAAATTGCAGCCAGTTTATTAGATATGGATGATGATGGCACCTTAAGGGTTAAAGATACGGTTAGCTTTCATGTTGAGCCATTTGTTGGCGCTAATCTCGAAAAATCAGCCTTAGAGTTTACTGGCATCGACCCCGAAGACCCGGCTCGCGCAGCGGAGGATGAAGTAGATGTATTAAAAGAGTTATTCCGCATTATTCGACGTGAAGTAAAAACTTACCATTGCAAACGCGCTATTATCGTTGCGCATAATGCCAGCTTTGATCAGAGCTTTCTAAATGCTGCAATCGCTCGTAACCAATTAAAACGCAGCCCCTTCCATCCCTTTTCTGCCATGGACACCGCAACCTTAGCAGGTCTTGCATATGGTCACACGGTTCTAGCTCAGGCCTGTAAACTTGCCAACATTCCGTTTGATAATAAGGAAGCACACTCGGCAGCTTATGATGCCGAAGTCACCGCCAGATTATTTTGTCAAATTGTCAATAAATGGCGTGACCTTGGTGGCTGGGCTGATGCACTAGCCTCACCTGAATAAACAATTTAAACACCTCACAGTTAGTCTGGGCATGACGTTTCAAAATAGCACGAGTCGAAACAGCTTACCGCTAAATATTCACATAAGTTTTTTATTAAGCATTGCTTATCTGTTAGGGCTTAGCTTATATCTTAATGAAGGCACACTGATATTTTCACTGGATG
>JABSRR010000170.1 GCA_013215025.1 Pseudomonadales bacterium | reverse complement strand
CTACTTACGGCTGTCCCTTATTAATCCGTTCTAATTTAAATCATTGGCACAAACCGTACGGGCAGGGATTGTTTTGTCTGGATGATTCCTCTTTTATTTTTTGTAATAATGTGAAGATATTGGTGATTTACGTCTGGTCCCACAGGGATGACCATTTGGCCATTGGGTGCCAGCTGCTCAATTAAAGCATCCGGAACCTGGGTAGGTGCTGCTGTAGTTATGATCCGGTCATAAGGAGCGTCATTGACCCATCCCTTTTTCCCATTGAAACAGAAAACCTCAATATTTTGGTAATTTAATTTTTTCAATCTCTTTTTTGTTGAATCCGCAAGTGCTTTTACAATTTCAAGGGAAATAACTTTTTTTACCAGCAAAGACAGTATTGCAGCCTGGTATCCACAACCGGTGCCGATTTCAAGAACGGTGTGGTGAGATTGGACATTTAGCATTTCTGTCATCACCGGCAGTGCCGGTGGCGCCAGGATTATATTCATTAGTAATATAGTTGTATTTACCTTCATTTTTACAGTTTGTCGGTAAATATTGCGCCAGCTCAAGCATTGCTTCAGCTTGGTCTGGGTTTGCAGCTTGATCACAGTTAACCCCAGGCGTACACCAGTTATTAGGGTCGAAGCGATCGCCATTAGGGTCAAGCAAATGCGAGGTCAGGTCAACGCCAAGAATGCTGTCTTCGTAGCCAGTGATAAACATAAAGTTTTCGCCGCCATCACCGATCGAATCAAATTCACTGAAAAATGTACTTGATGGATCGATAAATACCGGATTCCATTCAAACTGGTAGTAAGCCTCAATACTGATCGAGTCTGTAAGGCTAGTTTGAAGTAAGATCGAGTTGTTAGGTAAAAAGAGTTCTTTAAGTTCAAGCCCAGGTTGATTACGAATATGCGCATCGACGTGGTTGATAGCGGTCGCAAGACCGCCGCCGGATAATAATGCCTCACCCCAGCTGATAACCTGACGCCCCAAGCGCAAGGTCATTTCTTGTTCGTTCGGTAACATAAAACTGGTGTAGTAGAAGGCATCTAAAAGACGGTAACCCTCACGCGCATAATCGGTAGCAGCAGGGTTAAATTCGCCAATTTGGCCAGAATAACCACCCGCTGGACCGAAAATAGGGTTGGCATTATTTGAGCGCCAGGCAAATTCATCAGCTGCCGTGCTTTGGTCGTAAATATAGTCTTGCCAAAATTTGGCACGAACGAAAACGCCGCTGTCGCCAAAGTTAACATCGGCTTCGGTTAACAGGCTTAAACGTTGCGAAACAATGCCGGTATCGAAGTTATTGTTACCATCATTTGAGTTAATGATAAAAGCGTTATCGATGATATTTGGCAAATTACGCAACTGAATATCGTTAGGTCCACCGGTCGAGCCGACAGAGATGCGCTCGCTTCGTTCTTCAATACGAAACTGTGTGCCTGCGGTGACAACGGTATCCCATTCAATGGAATAGTCGTCAAATTCAAACGATGCTGCTTGAGAATAGTGAGATAATAAAATAGTGCTACTTGCAAACACAGAGAATGCAGTTATTTTTTTTATGTCGAACACGAGCCGGCTTCCAATGACGTCTTATTGTTTTTATGCTTGATTGGTATAAGCAATATCTCCTTAATGATGATGAAATTAACTGACAAATGCAAGTGTTTATCTCACACATATTAAAAGATGATTGCTGCAATATTCTTGGCAAGCTCTTCTCTATTGAGTCAAGCTTTTAGGCAACATCGAAATAAAGGCCTTAGATGCATTGGACAAGCTTCGCTCCTGATGAGTAATTAGGCCAAGATCCCTTGTTAAGGATTTATTATTTAGCTTTAAGCTAACTAGCTCGCTATCAATCATGGAGGCAGGCAGAACTGACCAGCCGAGTCCAATACTGGTCATCATTTTTATCGTTTCTAAATAATTGGTCTCGATAATTTTTTGCAATTCGGCATCTTGGTTAAGAAAAGCGGCCTGCACTAAATTGCCGGTGAAAGTTGAAGCCTTGGGTAAAATAGCCGGGAACTCTGCAAGATCATGTAAATTTAAGTTTTTTTGCTGGCGAAGTTTGTCGAGTTCGTGCCCAGCGTTGACACAAAATTGCATGCTGTCAACCCATAGTGGCCGCTGCTGAAGTGCATCAAATTGCTGTTGACTGTGGTTTAGCGTGGCCAATGCAAACTCGACATGGCCTTGAGCGACCTGTTTGTAGGCTTCGTCTGAGTCTAAAAAGCTGATTGAAAGCTGAACCTCGGGGTAATTTAGCGCAAATTGCTTCAGGATTGAGGGTAGTCGATGGAGGCCGATATGGTGACTAACCCCCATATTTAACTTACCTGAAACCTGTTGCTGAATATTGTCCATCTCGATGTGACAATTTTTAAATGCCTGAATCAGCTGTTCAGCATGTTGGGCAAACACTTGGCCAGCCTGCGTGAGCATCACGTTTTTACCCACGCGGTCGAATAATACAACGTTTAATTCTTGTTCTATATTTTGTATGCGCTTACTGATCGCGGGTTGCGTCAAATGCAGTAGCTCGGATGTGCGCGTAAATGATTGAGTTCTGGCAACAACTATAAAGGTTTCAAGATTTTGCTGATTCATAATGCCTTAGGCCTTACTCGGGAGTTAAGTCAGTATTATTGCCATTCCTAAAATTTATTCAAATTATAAAAATAATGAATTTGTTTTATTTTGCGTGCAGGGATAAAATTGACACAGTGATTGAGAGTTAAATTATGGCGAAAACTTTATACGACAAATTATGGGCATCGCATCTTGTTAAGCAACGCGATGATGGTACGGCGTTAATCTATATTGATCGTCAACTGATTCATGAAGTGACTTCACCGCAAGCCTTTGAAGGTTTGCGGATGGCCGGGCGTTCGCCTTGGCGGCGCAGTGCAAACCTTGCTACGCCAGATCATAATGTACCGACGACCGCGAAAGAGCGCTCGCAAGGCATAGATGGCATCGCTGACCCAGTGTCCAAAATTCAAGTTAAGACGCTAGCAGACAATTGCCAAGATTTTGATTTGCCTGAATTTAAAATCGATGATGTTAGGCAAGGTATTGTGCATGTTGTAGGCCCTGAGCAGGGGGCAACATTGCCGGGTATGACGGTTGTCTGTGGAGATTCCCATACCTCTACGCATGGCGCTTTGGGCGCTTTGGCGCACGGCATTGGTACTTCTGAAGTTGAGCATGTGCTGGCCACGCAGTGTTTGATTCAGAAAAAAATGCGCAATATGTTGGTGCGTGTAGACGGCCAGTTATCGGCAGGCGTAACTGCAAAAGATGTAGTGCTGGCGATTATTGCAGAAATTGGCACGGCTGGTGGCACCGGCTTTGCGATCGAGTTTGGTGGTCAAGTGATGCGGGATATGTCGATGGAAGGCCGCATGACAGTCTGTAATATGGCAATTGAGGCGGGTGCTAGAGCTGGCATGGTTGCGGTTGATCAAACCACGCTGGATTATGTTAAAGGTCGACCTTTTGCGCCTAATGAAGCGCAATGGGCTGATGCCGAGGCCGCATGGCGAGATTTAGTGTCTGATCCAGAGGCGGTATTTGATAAGACGGTGGTTTTAGACGGTGCAGCCATCAAGCCTCAAGTCAGTTGGGGCACCTCACCTGAAATGGTAGTAGCGATAGATGCTACAGTGCCTAATCCTGATGATTGTGACGACCCTGTACAAAAGTCTGATTATGCAAGAGCGCTTGAGTATATGGGGCTGAGTGCTGGGCAGGCGATTACTGATATTCAGTTAGATCGTGTGTTCATTGGTTCCTGCACTAACTCGCGCATTGAAGACCTGCGCGCAGCGGCGCAAGTCGTTAAGGGCAAGCAAGTGGCACATAGTCTGATCGAGGCAATTGTGGTGCCTGGTTCAGGACTGGTTCAGCAGCAGGCTGAAGCTGAGGGTTTAGATCAAATATTTATTGATGCTGGCTTGCAATGGCGTGAGCCGGGTTGTTCGATGTGCCTGGCGATGAATGCCGATAAGCTAGGTCAGGGGGAGCATTGTGCGTCTACCTCAAATCGAAATTTCGAGGGGCGACAAGGTTTTGGCGGCAGAACGCATTTAGTCAGTCCTGCTATGGCTGCCGCTGCCGCGATAGCTGGTCATTTTGTTGATGTTCGATCGCTTGAAATAGCGCCTTTATAAAAGAGGTAAATAATGGACAAGTTTTCAGTATTAAACGGTATTGCAGCGCCCATGGATAGGGCCAATATAGATACCGATATGATCATTCCAAAGCAGTTTTTAAAGTCAATCAAGCGCTCAGGTTTTGGCCCGAACTTATTTGATGAGTTGCGCTATCTTGACGAAGGGCAGCCTGATCAGGATTGTTCAAAGCGCCCGTTAAATCCAGACTTTGTGCTAAACCAAGCGCGCTACCAAGCTGCTGAAGTTTTACTGGCAAGAGCTAATTTTGGCTGTGGTTCATCACGCGAACATGCGCCTTGGGCCTTGTTAGATTTTGGCTTTAAGGCGGTTATTGCGCCGAGTTTTGCCGATATATTTTTTAATAACTGCTTTAAAAACGGTATTTTACCGATTGTGCTGGAGGAGTCGGCGGTTGAGGCTTTATTTAACGCCTGTTATGCCAATGATGGTTTTACCATTTGCATTGATTTGCCAGAGCAAACCGTCTCTGCCGGAACTGATTTAATGTTTAGCTTTGAAGTTGACCCGTTTCGCAAGCATTGTTTGATCAATGGCTTAGATGATATTGGTTTGACGCTAGAGGATGCCGATCAAATTCGTAAATTTGAGCAGACTTGGCAGGCTAAATCACCGTGGCTGTTCGCGGATCTAAATACATAAGCACTTGCTGCTAAGGCACTGTTTGTTAAGAAAAACAAAAATTGGATACTTATATGACCAGAAATATTTTAATCCTGCCGGGCGACGGTATTGGCCCTGAAATCATGACTGAGGCAGAGAAAGTTCTAACCTTTGTGAATCAAAAGTTTGACCTGTCACTGGCATTGGATCATGCCCTAGTAGGTGGCTGTGCGATTGATGCAACCGGTGGTCCCTTACCTGATGAGACACTGCAGAAGGCTAAAGCCTCTGATGCAATTTTATTGGGTGCAGTTGGTGGGCCACAGTGGGATAGCTTAGAGATGGCTAAACGGCCGGAGCGAGGTTTATTGGGTATTCGCTCGCAGTTAGGTTTATTTGGCAATCTTAGGCCAGCGCTGTTATATCCTCAGCTTGCTGATGCCTCGACGCTAAAAAAAGAGATTGTCGCCGGCTTAGATATCGTGATCGTGCGTGAGCTGACTGGCGGCATTTATTTTGGTCAGCCAAGAGGTATTCAAGAGAATGCTGACGGCGAGCGTGAAGGCTTTAATACTTATCGTTACAGTGAGTCGGAGATTCGTCGCATAGCCAAAGTTGCCTTTGAACTTGCCATGAAGCGTGATAAGCGCCTTTGCTCAGTTGATAAAGCCAATGTGCTTGAGGTTACCGTGTTATGGCGCGAAATCATGCAGGACGTGGCGAAAGATTACCCTGAGGTAGAGCTTTCACATATGTATGTTGATAATGCTGCGATGCAGTTGGTGCGCGCGCCTAAACAGTTTGACGTATTGGTCACCGGTAATATGTTTGGCGATATTCTTTCTGATGCAGCGGCCATGCTCACTGGCTCCATCGGCATGTTACCCTCCGCTTCTTTAGATGTGAATGGTCGCGGTATGTATGAACCTTGTCATGGAAGTGCGCCTGATATTGCAGGCTTGGGTAAGGCTAATCCGCTTGCGACGATTTTATCTGCGGCTATGATGCTGCGCTATTCTTTTGCTGAGGCCGAGGCGGCTCAAGCGATTGAAGATGCGGTTAGTAAGGTTTTGGATCAAGGTTTACGCACCGGTGATATCCATACAGCTAACGATACCTTGGTGTCTACCCATGAAATGGGTGAAGCAGTGCTGACGGCATTAAAGGCATAAGTTTTATTTTGCATAAAAATTTCTACAGTTGGTGATGGTATGTTGAAAGTTGGTTTTGTAGGTTGGCGGGGCATGGTAGGTTCCGTGCTCATGGAGAGAATGGTGGCAGAGGGTGATTTCGCCGCTATTTCGCCAACCTTTTTTACGACATCTAATGTTGGTGGCCAAGGTCCGGCCGTTGGGCATGATATTGCCGTATTAGAAGATGCAAAAAACATTGATGCATTAGCGGCAATGGATGTGATTGTTTCTTGTCAAGGCGGTGATTATACCAAGCAGGTGTTTCAGCCTTTACGGGCAAGTGGCTGGCAAGGTTATTGGATTGATGCAGCTTCCAGTTTGCGCATGGCAGATGATGCAATTATCGTATTAGATCCGGTTAATTTATCGGTGATTGAGCAGGGACTTGATCAAGGGGTTAAAAACTTTATAGGTGGTAATTGCACGGTTAGCTTGATGCTTATGGCGATCGGCGGTTTGTTCAAGGCGGATCTGGTTGAATGGGTTTCGGCGATGACCTATCAGGCAGCCTCGGGCGCTGGTGCAAAGAATATGCGCGAACTTATTACGCAAATGGGCGTTGTACGTGATTCGGTTGCAAGTGATCTGGCTGATCCTGCCTCAGCTATTTTATCAATTGACAAAAAAGTTGCAGCGGCCATGCGCGCAGATGATTTTCCAACGGCAGAGTTCGGCGCGCCTCTGGCGGGAAGCCTGTTGCCATTTATTGATACTCAGCTTGATAATGGACAAAGCCGGGAAGAATGGAAAGGCATGGCAGAAACCAATAAGCTGCTGGGTCTCTCCTCAGCATTGCCCATTGACGGAACATGCGTGCGCATAGGCGCAATGCGCTGTCATTCTCAAGCACT
>JABSRR010000169.1:5335-6956 GCA_013215025.1 Pseudomonadales bacterium | reverse complement strand
GAACCATAAACGCGATAATGGAAGGCGCTACGCAAGCTTTGGAAAATGCCACTGCAGAAAACAGCAGCTTCTACTCCAATGAATATATTACACACTTCGACTTTGAAGAAGGCGAAGCGGGTGACCCCTTATTCTCCGATGGCCTCAACGGTTCAGAAACGCAGGCGAAGCAAAGCTCGCTATGGAAAACCATAGAAGAAAGTCGCAGGGATGCGGTTACCCTAGCCAGATCGAGTAGCTCACTGAAATCAACGCCTATTGCGGATGTAGACAAGGGAAGGGCCTGCATGATCGCAAAAATGCAACTTATTTGTGGCGGCGAAGTCACTGACAGATATTGCGATTGCAGCTACACAGGTGCGATGTGGATGTGCACAGCTAGGGGTACATGCATTCATACAGAGTAATAGCCTATTTGGTGATACATCCTTAGTTCCTCTGACACCTTCTTTGGTTCAAATCTTAGATGTTTACACGCCGCGAATGATGGCCAAAAGATCCCACTATTCGGACTAGACCAAGTTAGAGACCGTCAACCAGGTAATCATTCGTGGCTAATTAGTATTGGATGTCAGCCAGCGAGTGGGCATCGCCAACAAGAGCCTTTACGAAAATATGGGAGGGTGGTTTTCAGCCATCTCAATAAGGGCGGTTATGTTCGGTCACGGGTTAACGGCTGGTTTAAATCAGAAAAAATTTAAAAGAGCCGAGAGGGGTACTCCAATAATAACGGGCACCCCAACCGCGTCTGCGAAACAGCAAGCCCCCGTCATTCTCCTGAAACTAGGTTCCCTTCTCTGTCCAGCTGGCTCCGCATCAAAGCCGGAGTTCAGATATAGCCTTCCAACAAATGACTTCTAGGTGAGTTGGGTGATGTCGCAGATAGGGAACTTTTAGCTACGCTGAGTGTTTACTACTCCCCGCCTATGCCCTGTGAGCTTTTACTTATATGGATTTAATAAATTTTTGTGTCTAATTATTGTGTACATTCGACGATCTAACAGTGCGCTTGCTGTTTCAGGACGACAAGTGTTGGCGGAGCTCAGCCCTACGAGCCTCTCAGTAGAGCCTGTGCGTCTCCTGAGTAGCGCCTATAAGGGCAGGCTAACCGACAAACAGGCCTGCCCCCTCACACTCCCTGTTTGGTAGACGATGGGCACTCAAAGTCTGTCCATCTATCAAGTAGGTGGTCAGGTGCGTGTTCCTTAAAGGAGACGAGCCACTCAACGGGGGGGCGTCTGGAGGTTATCGGAAGCGGGCTTTTGTAAGGACTCGGGCCACTAATGGGGGTGCCTTCTTGAGGTAATCGGCAGCGGACGACAGCAGGGGCTTAGCTCTGCTTATCGTCATTTCAAAGCGAGCAGGAGGGGCAACGGGCAAGCATAGGAGCAGGAGTAGGCATCTGGAACTGTTTTTTAAAGATGATAGCCGCTTTTAGCTACATTTAGCGTCTTTTTGCGCCATCTAACTTCTTCGCCTACCCCGCTACTCCGCCTCTATAAGGCCTCACCCCGCGCAATTACTGGGCTGTAGAGCATCGAACCGCGCCTCCTGCACACCGATTTGGCGTGCCTGCGTGACGCTTTTAACGGCATTTGAGCCCCTATTGGCCCCGCTAATA
>JABSRR010000169.1:0-5325 GCA_013215025.1 Pseudomonadales bacterium | reverse complement strand
CACTTCCTAGCCCATTAATAGCCCCTTCCACCACCCCTCGATATGTGGATGGCGCTTGTTCGGACTAGCCACTGTGTGGAAACAGCGAGCCAGTGGTTCTTGTCTATTCAGCCTCCACTTGGCTGGCATTGATCGGGTTTGGACGTGAGCAGGTGGGGTGCCGTTGGAGTGTGCCTGAATTGCTGCCTTGTGTTGCTTGATGTGGTGGCTATTAGCTTCCACTGCGCCTTCATTTGTTGGCTTGGGGTGTGAGCTGGATGATGTTGCTTGCAGTAGCTACGAATAAGCTGGAGCTGTTTACTGCTGGTTGCTTCAAGCCACTGTCGGCTACTTCCAAACATCAACCACTGCCACCCCCACCCGGAGCAGAGCTCTGTAGGTTATTGGGATGTCGCAAGTGCAACGCATGACATGTTTCTAGGTATAACTGTGGGTGAATTTTATGTCATGCGCCACCGGCAACAGTGGGCCCGTTTACACGAATTTCGATGCCCAAAAATAGCATCGCTTGGCCTCCTAATTACTCTCCGCCATGCGCTTTATTCGTTGTTTTATTAATCTTTTTGATTGACATGTGTCTAATTATATGCTACAATGCTGTGAGACAGTCGATAAACTACGGGATGCCTATGAATGAATGTCAGTGAAGAAATACACAGCCAAGTTATCCACCGCCTTGAAGGTTATGGCAGTGAACCCTCCCCCAACCACAGCAAAGCTCTCCGCCTTATAGCCGAAACGATTGAGAACACGCTGCTAGCTCCAACAACGAACCGAATCGCAGCCCCACTGTTCGCGGGTGGCGGCAAGTCGCTAACTGTCAGGGCAACAGTGGTGCAGGTGTTGAAGCTCAATAAAACTATGCTGATAGCAGTTTCAAACTGCGAGGAAGCAGATGCCCTCTATAAAGACCTAGCGAAAGACGGTGTAGATATGACGAGGGTGGGCTTGTTCTACACGCAAAAAACCACAACCGACGAAGTGGAGCTTATACGCCGCTCTGAAATGGTGGAGGTTGAGGTGTTGATTATCACGCAGCAGCTTGTCCAAAAAGCCGAACCCACCGAGTATACATTCAAGGGTGAGCCGCGCAGCTTAGTGGTGTGGGATGAGCAGTTCATTAGCACCTCCGCCCGCTTCACCACATTGTCAAAGATTCAGTCCCAGTTTCGCACAGTTCTACAGCATGATTTTGAGGGGAAATCTTCCGAAGCTGCGCGAGAACTAAGGAGCTGGATTGAAGCTGCACAACGAGAGTTTGACAAGCTGACGGGCGGTAAAGAGGACACCGTGCGACTACCAGAAACCACATACCAGGCTTCCTACAAAGGCGTTTTCAAGCAAGTAGGTATTGAACACCAGCCCATCACACAAGTTATCGCATGGGCAGAGAGTCACTCCCCTATAAGGCTGATAAGGGTTGACGGCTCAAACACCTTGGTAGCAGACAGTCGGGTCTTGATACCAGACAGCCTACAGAATGTGTTGGTGCTCGATGCAACGGCCGACGTCTCAGCGTTGGTAAGTGCAGATAGCTCGCTAGAGGTGCTAACGGATATGCCGATAAAGCGGTATGACAACGTAACAGTGAAACTCGCAGACGTGCCTTCTGGTCGCGGGAAAATGAACGAGCTCAAAAGCAAATACGTGGCCGAGGTGAAGCACATCCTCAGAGAAGAAATACCAGAAGACGAAGAAGTGTTGATTTGCACCCTCAAAGATTCCAACAAAAGCAAAATCTACGCTCGCTTAAAGAACGCTCTGGACGGTGATAGCCGTGTACGTTTCCTTACGTGGGGCAAGCATCGGGGTATCAACACATTCGCCCACGTTCCGAACCTCATCATTGTGGGCACCATGTACAGAAATGAGGCGGAAGTTACAGCATCCTATGCAGCGGCTACGCGCAAACCCATGCCAGCCATCAGCCGAGAGCAGCAGTTTGGTTGGACGTTGGACGAGGCTTCATCTGACGTCGTACAACTACTTAACCGCATAGCCTGCCGAAACACCATCAATGACCAAGCTGGCAAAGCTACGGTGTGGGCCTTTGCTGCCGCCCACCAAGACACGCACAACATGATGATGGATTTGGACAGGCCGTACAGAAGCCTTCCTGACCACCTCCCCGGCTTGGTGGTGGAGGAGCGCACCCCTGCCGTTCTGCCAACTACGGCTCAAATGTCTGGCATGAAGACACGTAGTAATAAAGCTGGGCGCGTAGCGGCCTTAAAGGAAAAAATGGTAGGCGAGCTGTCGAGGTTGCCAGAAGACGTAAACAGCTATAGCAAAGGTGACTTAATACAAGCAGCGTTAGGTGACTCTTATAACGCAAGGCAAGCCAACGTGAAGCGCGCCCTTGACTCAATCAATAAAGACTCAGATACGGGCTGGTATATCACTTCGCCAACGAGCAATTATTTTATTCGTCAATAATATTTTAGGCGAGATCTGCCATTAATACATCATATTCTAACACTCAAGGAGAGTCAACTATGAACAACTACTGGAGAAATGTTCTATCTCGTGCCGAAACCATCCAGCGCATTCAAAACCTACGAGCAGATCGGTGGACTTGGCAAGAGGTAGCTAATCACCTCAACGCCGAAGGGTATCGCCAACTAAATGGACGCTTGTTCTCAAGGGGGAGCGCACAACTCTACTGGAGGCGGGTAGGACTGCCTCCCTCAAACATCAACTTCACCTTTGAAAGTTGTAAATGACCTACTCCGAGGCAGTTGAGCAATTTGAGCTAGCCACACGAAGGCTCATATACCTCCAGCGCGAAATTGCTTCGCTGGGCTACATCACCTGCGACATACGCCGAGATTGGACGACTTGGACAGATAAAAAGATGGAAGCTGAGTCTGTCCTACAACCACCCAAGAAGCACGACAGCAACAACCCCTATTGGCTTTACAAGCAATAACTCCCAGCCACGCCAGCAGCCTTTTAGTGAACGCCCCTTCCAAATGCGTTTGCTACTAAAAACTATGCCCCCTCGATTGGACGGCTGGCTCTTACATAAGGAAAGACGATGAACGATTACCAGCACATAGCAGCAGCACTCAACAGAAACCTTATGACCGCAGCAGATATGCCAGATTTTGTTTACCAACGAGCGATGAACACAGCCGCCCCCTCAGAGGCGACCACCAGCACCGCTCATGCAACAAGGGCACTCCATCGTGTGCTTTACAGGGCATGGAACAGCCTGTGTGACACGGCCGATATACCGGAAGGACGCACCACTACAGAAGCTAGGAAGAAAGAACGTAAGGCACGAGAAGCTGAGAGGAAATTAGAGCTTGTGCTGGGCCGATCAGAGGCCGAGCTGTTGCCGGACAGCTTTGATCACTAAACGAACACTTAAAAGGATATGGCCACTACCAACGCCATGAACCCAAAGGTAGTCGAAGTTCAGCCGTGCACTCCGTTACCAAAAGGCGGCAACTCTTAGGAAGCATGAATAATGAACGAAGTAACCAAGAAACTGCATACAACCGTCCTACAATCCACAAATGGTATGTCGGAGGCACAGTTAGCTGCTTACGCACGTAGCCTACGCGCCTTAAAGTACGAGATACATGATACGCGTGCCGGCACACGTGCTGAGCAAGCTGACATTGACCTGTTAGAGGCTCGCATTGCGGAAGTGGCTACCGAAAGCGAAGAGAGATTCCCAACGCCCCCGCCACCCACTGAAGAAGAAATCACCGCCCAACTAAAAGCTGAAGGTAATCACGCGCGTGTGTACAACCGGGCACGCCTCCAAGCCATCCGAGAAGCTCAAGAAGAGCTAGATAAAGTAACGATTCAATTCCGAGTAGGTGGCGCGGATTCAGGGTTCAACCAACGAGCTGAATTAGTCAAAGCGGCTCAAGCGGAATTGGACAAGCTGAAAGCCACCCCTTCATACATCGAGCTTGAAACTCAGCAGAAGAACAAGATGGTGTCGGAAAAAGAAATGCTCAACCAACAACTACGACACTACGACAATTTTGATCCGAATTATCGAAACTCAGTAGCAGGTGTTACCGCAATTGATCGGCTTAAAGAGCTAGAGAAAGGGATTGACGTTGAATTAGGTGAGGTGGAGTTTAGCTCTGTCCTCAACGGAGGTGCTGCAAAGTGAGTATGTGGGAAAACATGACCCGAGAAGTGCCTTTCAGATATTTCATTATCGGCGGAAAGGCACAAAAACGCGGAAGCGGTTGGAATTTTTGGGCAATTACAACTAATCCTCAAAAAGCAGTTGAAGCGTCTAAGCGACAAGGCAAACCGATCAGCCACATTGGTTATTTAGTAGGTAACGGTAAATTGAAATTAACCACGCTTGACACAGACAACCGACAGAAGTTGATGGGGGCTTTCACGTGAGCATCTCAACCCAGCTTAAACATGGGGTGCTTCGTGCATCCCTACTTCTGGGTCACTCGATTACTCATGCGTGTGCCGCGTTAAGCGCGGCATCCGCCTCCACCATCACATCAAAACAATTGTTAGGCGAACTGTCTGATGCGTGCCTCAGCGTTCCAGAAGTAGCAGCTCCACGCACGATAGAAGCTCGCAGAGCGATTCTAGCGAGGGCACAGATGCTATCTGCGACCTTTCATCGCAACGGCGCACCAGAGCTGGAATCATTCGTTGAAGGTGCTGAGGCTGCGTACAGCGAGGTGGTGGCTGAAAAGAAAGATACAGGGGCAATAAATATTAAATAACAGCCACAGACAGACAGAGCACAACTATAAGAAGGCTTTATCTTCGGCAATCTTTTTGTGTATAAATTTGGCGTCTAAAACCTATTGATTCTAGGCTGACCTATCAGCCTATTTTTCTTTATAAATCAATAAGTTAGGGGGTGTGGCGGAGAGCGAGGGATTCGAACCCTCGATAGGGATAAACCTATACGCCCTTAGCAGGGGCGCGCCTTCGACCACTCGGCCAGCTCTCCGGATACTCTCTAAAACAGTGCGATGCGCCCTGATTTGAGAGCGCGGCATAATAACACAACAGTGGGAATTTCAAAGGGATAGCGGCGTCATGCCGCCATAATTAATCGCGAGAATTGGTGCTAGCGTCGTTGGGCTCGTCACCGTCCTGAATGCGGTTGTAAATCTCTTCGCGGTGCACTGACACATCACGGGGGGCGTTAACGCCAATACGTACCTGGTTGCCTTTCACTCCCAGTACCGTGATGGTGACCTCGTCACCGATCATAAGTGACTCGCCAACTCTGCGCGTCAAAATCAACATAAATCCATTTCTCCAATCATTCGCCGCTTACTGCTTGTGGCATGAAAGCGACGATTGCTGCCGGCATTT
>JABSRR010000168.1 GCA_013215025.1 Pseudomonadales bacterium | reverse complement strand
CTTAGCAGTAACCGCATGGAGTACTAATGAGCACGGCGAATTTGAAGAAATAATGGCGCTACAGCACAAACACTTGCCCATTAGCAGTGTACAATTTCATCCCGAAGCGATTTTAACCGAGCAAGGGCATGAATTGCTTAAAAACTTTTTAACGCTTCGACATTCAGCACTATGACATTTAATGCTAAAGTTTAACCTATGACTTGTAACCAGTTACCTGTAACCTGTTACATTTGAAACAATCACTTAACAAATTCAAACCTTGGCCGATAAAGTAACCTAAATTAACAAGTATTAAGCACCTAACGAACATTACCGACTTATTATGCAAATATTTCAAGAAAACGATAAAATAGCCGAAATTTATCAGCGCTCTATTAGCGCTGAATGAATAATCTTGGTTAATGCTGGCCGATGTCAACGAATCAGCTATTACTCTTCGCTATGACCCTGGCTATTAATTTTGAGTGTTGCCTATGTTGAAACCTATTGTTGTCATCGTTTTTCTGATACTGGCTGCGTTGAGTCTATTCATCATTAATCAAGATGAGCCTCATCAGTCGCCAATGCTGGCAGACCCACCTATAGACAGTACAACACCGATTGCTCGGCCAGTCGCATCAGATTCTGCAGCTGCATCGATGGCAATGCCGTCCCATCAGGCAAGTCCATTAAAAACTCAAGCAGCAACTCAAGATTTTCCAGATTGGCTAACTGATCTAGCAATACCGCAAGAGCTAGATTTGAGTGATCAATATATTCAGTCGACGCTTAGTGATGTTGATGCAATACAGCCTATTATTGCTCTATTGGTTGATAAAGAAATCTTGCGAAAATTAGCCCGCGCCGTTTATCAAAGTGCAAATGGGAATATTGTTAGCCAATATCGGCCGCTGAGGTCTCCAAATGGCCGTTTTATAGTGCAAGCGTATGCCCCGCAAGGGCAAGATAAATACATCGTAAACTCAGAAAATTATACTCGTTATCAGCATTATGTATCAGCACTTACGCAGTTAGAGCCGAAAGTTGCGGCACAATTGTATTATCGTTTCTCGCCATTATTAGAGCAGGCCTACGCTGAGCTTGGCCTTACTGAAAGTTCCTTTCATGACGCGCTTATAAAAACCACGGGTTTGATAATAAATGCCGAGTTCATCAGCAGTGATGCGATACTTTATCGCAAAACGCTGAAATATCCTTTTGAACAGTCAGCGTTAGAGAGTCTTAATGATATCGAGAAGCTGATGTTTAGAATGGGTAAGGATAATCAACAGCAACTGCAGTCATGGGTGCTAGAGCTAAAAAAACATCTTTCACCCATTTAATTATTCATCATGTCTCACAAAGGGTGTTTCATCCAGAAAGGTGAAACTCAAGAAGGTTGAGAACATACATGTCACTAATATAAACGGTACTGAGAGCTGCAGTACCAGTAAGGCGCTCAGTAAATACAACCAAGCATCACGTAATAACTTCAAGCGTCGTTGATAAGGCTTTAAAAAACGTCGACGATGAATGCACTTGGATGCCTCAATGTCAGGCTCAGTGGTTAATTGCCAATAGTCTAAAAATTTGCGTAATCGGCCAGGTTTTTTATTGCTAAACGTTTGCTTAGACATATACACCCCCAATATTGTAGTAACCAAAAATTCTTTTTGTTGGTTTCTAGGATGAAACGGCTTCTAAATGGTTGCTTTAAATATAGCCAAAAATATTGAAGACGAGCGGTTTTTTCACTTTGCGGCGCTATTTTCTGATAACTGTTAATCACCACAGATTTTCATCCAAACGCTATGCAGAATTAGCGCATTAAAGTGGCTTAGAGTATCCAAGCCGGTATTTATTGCGTATGAACTAACTCTCACTTTATAGTTACCATATGTTTTTATCCGTTTACTTCCGTTCACCATTTCTTAGCAGCTTTTTTCGCTATTTCCTTTGCTGCGCATTAAGCGTAATCAACTTAATCAGTCATGCCGCATTGGCGAATACGGCGAGTGAAATTTTTCAACGCCAACGGCTGCAAGTTTATCAATTGCAGGTGATTGATCGTGCCTCGGGTGACACCTTTAGTTTTGGCTCGGGGTTTCAAATATCTGCTGATGGACATGTTGCCACCAATTTTCACGTCATTGCATCGTATCTGCATCAACCCGAGAAGTACCGCATGCAGTTGCTTAAGCAAGATGAATCGACAGTTGACCTGAAACTATTAGATATTGATGTGGTGCACGATCTGGCGATAGTCTTCTCTCCAGAACTTGGCCGCGAGTATATGCAGCTATCAAGGGATAAATTGGCCAATGGAGATCGCCTATATTCTATGGGTAACCCTCATAATCTAGGCATGACAATTATTGAGGGCACTTACAATGGTTATGTCAAACACCTCAGGCATCAACGCATTTTATTTTCAGGCTCACTGAATCCAGGTATGAGTGGCGGCCCAGCGTTTAACGCCAAGGGCGAGGTGATTGGTATTAACGTTGCCAAAGGCAGTGAGCAGATCAGTTTTTTAGTACCCGTCAATAATTTAATCAATCTGGTAAATCGAGGTTATTTGCAGCCAAGTACTGTGGCAGAACATCAGCCAAATGAAGAACAAGATGCTAAAAGCGACGAGGATTCACTCGAGATCAAAGAACATCATCAGCTTGAACAATTGCAGCAACAACTGGCGCAATCGTTATGGCAGGATCAACAGGCGTTTTATCAGAAAATTTTTAGCAATGATGTAGCTAAAGATACCTTGGGTGAATTTAGCGTGCCCAGCCAATTAGCTGCAAGCCTCAACTGCTGGGGCCACAGCTGGGATGGTAGTCAACGCCGTTATACGGCAGTGCATCAGCACTGCCGCAGTGATGATCGCATTTTTATTCGACAAAACATGAATGTTGGCGGTTTCTTCTATGATATGGAGTGGATGGCGTCTGCTGAACTAAACCCATGGCAGTTTTACAAGGCGGTTGAACAGCGTTTTGAGCACCCATTAATTGAGCGTCAGAGTCACGAACAGCTAACACCGCTGGTTTGCCACAGTCAGCGGCTGTCAATCAATCAATCACAATGGAAGGCATCCAGCTGCCTTAGGCGCTATGTTGATTATGCAGATTTCTATGATGCGAGTTTAATCCTAGCCTCTGTCGACCATAATGATAAGGCATTGGTGGTCAAAGTAGGAGCGCTAGGCATCAGTCAAGCCAATGCAAGGGCATTAATGCAACTGTTTATGGAGCAGCTTAAATGGAACAACTAGTGTTGCAAACGCGCTCAAAACATAGCTGTTCGCACCGTTTTTTTAAGACTGAGGCCAATGTTTTTGCAGTTGGCCGAGGATTGAATAATGCATTAATCATTGATGATCCTTTTATTGACGCAGAGCAACTGCGCTTTGTAAAACAAGGTTCACAATGGTTCGTTCAATGTCTTGCCAGCAGTAATCCCATATTGCTCAACCAGAAATTGCTTGCAGCACATCAATCACCATTAAATGTTGGTGATACGCTGACTATAGGTCAAACCCAGTTAGCAGTGCTGGACGCGGACCAGCCATTAATAGCGACGCGCAAGCTGCGGATCAAACAGTGGTTGCAGACGCCCAGTTGGCAGCTAATACTGCCCATATTGGCATTCATCGCTTATCTCATTGCTGATATCGCATACGACTATTTTTTATCGACACCGGCTCGTCATGAGAGTAAGGCCTGGATGATTTCAGTACTAGTATCAGCAGCTATAGCCATTATATGGAGTGCTATTTGGGCATTCATTGGCCGCTTAAATCATCGACCTTTACATTTTCTGCAGCATTTAGGTGCGTACGCCTGGGTTTCTCTGCTCAGCTTTGTACTGCTGCCTTGGCTGGCTTATATCGAATTCGCCAGTAGCAATCTTAGCGTCGGTGAAGCCTTAAGCTATGTTTTTGCATGGTTAGTATTATCTTTATTAATGCGAACAAATCTTCGTATGGCTAGCAATACCCAGCACCCATCAAGCATTGCGATGCTGCTTGCGGCAATACTATGCGGCTCTTTTTTCGTGATTTCAGACACCATTATGACCGACTTTGATCCGCGCCCAGAATATTCTCAAGTTTTGCAGCCAGGCTCCATACATAAAGACAGCAGCTTAGGTGTGGATGAATTTTTTATCGCACTTGAGCCACAATTTGCAGAGCTTGATCGCTTATCAGAAGCCAGCGAAGAGAACTTGAAATAAAGCTAATGCATAAACATTCGCCGAATTTTGTACTGCAGATTTTCAGCAAGGAATGGTTATTGTGTTAGCTTTTGTGAGTCATCCCAGCTATAGCTACCCGTTTCCTGACAAGCATCGTTTTCCGATGGCCAAGTTTAGCTTGTTGCTTGATTACCTGCGTCAGCAGGGTATTGTCAGCGCGCAAAACTTAGTGCGCCCTGGGCGGGCCAGAGATGAACTGCTGGGATTGGCGCATCATAGTGATTATATCCAACAATTTACTGCAGGCACCTTAGATGCCAAGTCGCTTCGACGCATTGGCTTACCATGGACTGAGCCGTTAGCGTTTCGCTCGCGCATTTCGCCTGCAGGCACTTATCTCACCGCGCAATTTGCCTTAAAGTATGGCTTAGCCTGCCATTTAGCCGGTGGTACGCACCATGCGCATTATGATTTTGGCTCAGGCTTTTGTATTTTTAATGATCTTGCCATTACCGCTAAAGCGCTCATTCAATCCGGCCGCGTGCAGCGGGTTGCTATTTTTGATTGCGATGTTCATCAGGGCGATGGCACGGCAACAATTTTGGCAGATGAGCCTAATGTATTTACCTGCTCTCTGCACTGCGAGAAAAATTTTCCGGTGCGTAAAGCTATCAGCGATCTAGACGTTAATTTACCCAAGGGTATGCAGGATGCTGAATATTTGAAGGCTGTAGCCGATGCGTTAGCACAATGTCTTTCCTTTAAACCCGATATTGTGATTTATGATGCGGGTGTTGACGTTTATCAACATGACCCCTTGGGCCTGCTTGATATTAGCCTAGAGGGCATTCGTCAACGTGATCACTTTGTCCTATCGACACTGGTTGAACTAGGCATACCCACTGCCACAGTGATAGGAGGTGGCTACGATAAAGATCAGCAGCAACTGGCAATACGTCATGCCATCATTGCAGAAGAGGCCAATCGCTGCTTTCAGAATGTTGGTTGAGCGGCTTGTAACGTCGGTTATAGAGTTTTCTAGAGATATGCTTAGCGGGATGCTCAGTAAGGGTTTATGTTTTTGGTCGAAATTCAGCGGGCTTATCTTTAATCCAAGCAACAAAATTAGCGATATCGGGCTGAGTTGCTAAATCCTTCAGCTGATAAAACTCAAAAGCCATTTGTTTCTCAGATAATACCTTATGAATATGTTTATGGCAGGGCTGACAAAGCCATGCGATGTCTGTGATGCACTGTGAACGCGCAAACAATTTTTTGACACGTTTATGTTTATGCATGGTCTTTGGAATAAGATGGTGTTTGGTTAACAGGCTAACCGGACGCTGACATAGCTCACAGCAATCAGGCTTCGGTGGAATAATTAATCTGCTCATGAACGCTCCTGAGATTTTTACGCAGTAGGCTAGCGCTAAGATGTGGGTTTTTTGCTTATAATACGCAGCAGATCTGAGCATTTGCTGCGCAAGCAGCATCTTTGTTAAACTGCCAGCACACGGATATTTTACTTTTTAGGTGATCTCACACATGGAACGATTATTGGTACTAGCCGTATTTCTGTTAACGGTTTCTCATGCGGCTTCATTACATGCGCAGCAAGACTCGCAAGTTGAAAAGGCCGAAACCTTTCATGACGCGGACCCGCGCAATACCCAAACGTCATTTGGCTTTGCTGCTGATCAAGATGGCGAGCTAAAAGTCTCAGCAGGCGGTGGCGGCGCAAATCTTTATGGCGGCGACGAGATCCAAACACAGACCATCATTTATGCCGAGTATTTCACGCAAACCGAGCAAGCACGCTTGCGAATGGCAAATTTTGATGAAAGGTTTGGCGGCATTTATCTAGACCTTGGGCTACAAGATATTATCGATATGTATACCGTGGGCTATATGCTCCCGCTGCAAGCATTCGAATCGTCGCTGATGTTCTTTCCCAGTCTTAACTATACTCGAGTAGAGTTTGATAGTGATGAGGCCGCCGATGCCGTGCTTGATGCAGCTGGCGGGCGGATTGAAATAGATGGGGTGGAATACAGCCGTGATGCAATCGCTGACATTATTACCAATATCGCGCTCGAAGGCAGTGATAGCTCTGATGTTGCCAGTCTGAATGTTTATGCCATGATGCCATGGAATGAAACGCATTTTTCCATGTTGCAAATAACCAGTGGGTCAAGCTATGGCGGCTTTGATATGGAGCTGGTTGATATGTATTTTATGCAAGGTATTCGTGCGCAGCTGGGTGCAAATGTGGTGAATATCTACTTTGAACTACAGCATACAGAAACCACCATTCAGGGCGTTGAAACCGATAGTGAGCACGCCGCTGTCGGTATCACCTTTAAGATTTAAAACTGCGGCTTACTCTTAGACTGAGTTTTTCAGCTTCAGCTCAGGGGTTTTGCGTCTGACTCTTGAATCCATTCGGCTATCTGATCGGCAATCCAAGGCTCTTTGATTTCAGGGTCAAAATCTTTACTGAAGTATTGGCTTACTGACTGGCGGTTAACACCCCAGTCAGTTTTTGCTAATCCCTTCAGAAACATCCATAAGTGAGGCCAAAACTTTTTGCCGCAGTGCTTAGCATCTTGCCTGACTACAGCGGGTATTAAGGTCGTCACATATAAGTTTGCCACCACCAGTGCTTCTAGCATGCCTAAAAACTTAAGCCAGTAACTGTTGTTAATGTGGTTAATGACCTTCAGTTTGACAAAGGAATGCTCAAGCTCTTCTGCTATATGCCACTTCCAGAGCTTTACCATTTCAGTATGCATACCTGATCGGTTCAACACATCTTTTTTGATATGGCTGTCGAAAAAGCCAAAGCCCACAAATTCGATGAAAGCTGCTGATGCAACCGACATATGCAGCGGGCTTTTAGCCTGAATAAATCGCGACCAACGCTCAGT
>JABSRR010000167.1 GCA_013215025.1 Pseudomonadales bacterium | reverse complement strand
CAAGCACAGGACTGGTAATCGCTTGTGTTGCCGACGTTATGCGATAAAAGGATTCGACATCGCGTGAAATATAAGATCATTGATAAATCTAAATCGGAAGACATTGCCAAACTGGCTGTATGTCTAACAAGTGAAATAATGGAACGTACTAACACAAAGGCATTTGATGTTGATATTTCGCTATCTATTAGTTTGTGTGAGAATTTCGTTGCGAGTGGACTTTATCATGTCATGGCTGCATTTGATGGCAATCGTATCATTGGTTTTGCTGCTGTCTGTGAAAGCCACTCCCTTTATGCCCAAGGAAGCTTTGGTATAATTCAAGAGTTTTACGTACTACCAGAATATCGCTCGAAGCAGGTAGGCAAATCACTTATTCAAGAAATTATAAACTATGCACAGCAACGAGAATGGAAACGCCTCGAATTATGTACGCCGCCAGTGCCGGAGTTTGATAAAACCGTTGCGTTCTACCAGTCTAATGGTTTTGAAATTACGGGTGGTTACAAAATGAAATATGCCATTGCATAGTAGAGCTAAGCACTTTAAGTGTGGGCTAATTGTTAGCCTATATGACTAACCAGATACAAAAATATTTCAGACTGTTGAAATAAATCCAAAGGACAATCAATGCAACCACAAAATGCATATTTTGCTGTTATCTTTACTGGCACTAAAACTGACAATACCGATGGCTATGATGAAGCAGCAATGGCAATGTTTGAGCTTGCCAGCAAGCAAGATGGCTTTATATCAATAGATCATTCCCAGATGGGTAATAGCTCAGTGACTATTTCGTATTGGCATTCACTGGAAGCTATTCACAACTGGAAAAATCACCCTGAGCATAGAAAAATTCAAGAGCAAGGTAAGCATACTTGGTATAAACATTATCAGGTGAAAATTGCTCATATTATCCGAGACTATAGTTTTGAACATTAAGCGTCTAGCACAGAGCGACGTCTTATAAAGCTGATACCCAACTCAACAAACCAAGCGATAGATAGATCATCATGAAAACCACTTATATTCCTGTGTATTTACGCATTATTGGCTGGCTATTTGCGGGCTTTGGCATTGCTTATGTATTTTTCCCGACGCTATTGCTTGAACAATCGGGCATGCTGACACCAAGCGCAGCAGCCCAAGCCGATGTATACGCCATGTACGCAGGGCTGCAGATTGGTTTTGGTTTGTGGCTACTGGCGTGCGCAAAACACAAAGATTTGCAGCCTGCAGGTTTGCTAAGCATCGTGTTTATTTTTGGCGGTATTGCCGCCGGACGCACGCTAGGGGTGCTATATTATGCTAGCTATGATGCATTCAATATATCAGCCTTATGCATTGAATGGCCGGGCAGCTTATTTGCACTGTATTTATATAATCAGAATCGAAAAGCGTCACCAGCGAGCTAAGCTTGCTGTTTATAGCATCTTTCAAAAATTACCCTATAAGCGCTACTATTCGTGGAGAAATAAGAAACTATGTTAAGCATCTATGGAAAACCTAACACACGATCGTTGCGTGTTACCTGGCTTGCTGAAGAATTAGCGCTAGATTATCAGTTTATTGCCCTCGACATGGCGGCAGGTGAACACCGCACTGAGGCATATTTGAAGATTCACCCCGGCGGTAAAATACCGGCGATACGTGATGATGAACTGGTGTTGACCGAAAGTGGCGCGATTCTTAATTATCTGGCCGATAAGTACGCCGCCGGCCGTTTGATACCAGCGATTGCAACAGCCGAGCGCGCGCAATACGACCGCTGGAGCTTTTTTGCCCTCAGCGAATTAGAGCAGCCGCTGTGGACCATTGGCAAACATAAATTTGTATTACCGAAAGCGCGGCGTGTTAGAGACGTCTTGCCAACCGCTGAGTGGGAATACCAACAAGCCTTACAGCTGCTAGCTGATGGACTGGCGGCAAAGCCCTATATTTTAGGCGATGGCTTTTCAGCGGCTGATATATTATTGCTACAAACCTTGCAGTGGGGTGTGGCGTTTGGCCAGCCGCTGGCACAGGAAAATTTGCAAGCCTATTTACAACGTGGCCAACAGCGCCCAGCCTACCAACGTGCGCTAGCGCGCGAAGCAGAAGGCTAGCAGCGTGATGAGCATTTATCAGTTATGAGCCTTATCGTTCTTGTTTGCCATATCGTTTGTATTGGCTATATAAAGGGTAACGATGATTACATTGGGCTACACCAATGATTAAATTTGGCTACGCCATTGCCTATGTTGCTGATGTGCCGCGCGCGCTGCAGTTTTTTGAGCAGGCATTTGGCTTTCAGCGCCAGCTGATTAGCCCCGAGCAAGACTATGCCGAACTGAGCACCGGCGCAACCACCCTCGCCTTTGCTGATCAGCGCTTAGCCGAGCAGCAATTTGCTGCAGGCTTAGTGCCGCTATCAAACCCTGATAAGCCGGTCGGCATGGAGATTGCGTTGGTGACGGACGCACTGCATCAAACACATGCCGATGCAATCGCGCTTGGCGCCGAACAACTGCGGGCACCCGAGCAAAAGCCTTGGGGCCAAACCGTGTCATATCTGCGCTGCCCGTCGGGGATATTAATTGAGTTATGCACCGCGATGGATAAGGCCTGATAAGGCAAACTGGCGCATCTAACTCAGTAGCAAAACCAATAACGCAAAGCTTGAGGTGTCCTATGTTTTCGCAAGACGGAACTGCACAAGGCGTTGCTAAACAGCGCATGATTGAAAGCCTA
Source organism: Pseudomonadales bacterium (assembly GCA_013215025.1). Classification (NCBI taxonomy): domain Bacteria; kingdom Pseudomonadati; phylum Pseudomonadota; class Gammaproteobacteria; order Pseudomonadales; species Pseudomonadales bacterium. The sequence continues at coordinate 4,453 of JABSRR010000167.1, read as the reverse complement.
GCGACTGCCGACAAACGTCTCGTGCATGACCCACTAGCCGAACGTTTTGTGCTTGGCGCCAAGTTTATTAAGCTCATGGGCCACAGGACTAGCGTTTGGCTCACACAGCAATTTGCGCCAGGCTTTCATCAGCACTTAATCGCGCGCACCCGCTTTATTGACGAGTTTGTGCTGCGATGCACTACAGATCAGGCGCAAGCTGTATCGCAATATGTCATCTTGGGTGCGGGCTATGATACTCGCGCACACCGACTTGCACTGCCAGATTCAGTACAAGTGTTTGAAGTCGATCAAGCTGCAGTGCAAGCTCGTAAGCGGGCCAAATTGCCGCCGGCTTGTTTAGCCAAAGCGAATCTTCATTATGTAGCGCTAGACTTTAATCAACAGACACTGAACACGCAGTTATTACAGGCGGGGTTTAAGCCTAACCAAGCCACAGTGTTTACTTTAGAGGGCGTATCACAATATATCTCTAAGGCCGCATTAGCGACCACACTCGCGGCGCTAGCGAAGCTATGTGGCGAGGCGCCCGCCCAGCTGGCGCTTTCCTATGTGGATGCTGCGCTGCAGCACAAGCCAGCACAGTGTTTTGGAAAAGCTTATCCAAAGCCCGAAATGCGAGCCAAGTTAATCCAAAATTTAGCCGCGAAAACGGGTGAGCCTTGGATTTCTTTTTATCAACCGTCAGAAATATCAGCTATGCTTGCTGATCATGGTTTTCAGCTTTATTGCGACACCTCTTTAGCGGCGCTGAACAGCCAGTATTTTGCAGCTGTTGGCCGAGCCTTGCCAGAACGACATATTTTTCGTTTAGAAAATTTTGTGTTGGCTTCCTTAAACTGAAAGCGACTGAGGGTGATACATGGCTTTAATGCATGCATCACCGTAGAAGCTTAAGCGTACCACTCATCTAAGATTAACTCTGCCGCTTTGGCACCAATCATCATGGTCGGTAGCTGCGTGTTGGCACTGACTATTGTGGGCATAATGGAGGCGTCAGCGATGCGAAGGCCCTCTATACCGTGCACCTTCAGCTGATGATCAACAACTGCATCGTCATCGCTGCCCATCTTACAGGTGCCAACCGGGTGATGCACTATATCGGCATATTCACGAATCCACTGCTTTTTCGCCTCGTCATCGGCGTCTGGTTTTGCACCTTGTACTTCTTCACCGAGCTTACCCTGCCAGGCATCGGCCTGCATCATCTCAAAAGCTAGGTCGTAAGCACGCAGCATAATCGGCCAATCGCGCTCATCACTTAGAAATTTAAAATCGATACAGGGTTTATCTAACGGATTATCACTATTCAAACTAACTTGACCACGACTATAGGGTCGCAAATTACAGGTACGGATAGTCACACCGTGATCGTTAGTTGGCTTATCGAGAAAATCGAACACCAGCGCTGGGTAAAAGTGAAACTGAATATCAGGGTCTGCAATGGATGCGTCTGAGCTGGCAAAGCCCCCGGCTTCAACAATATTGCCTGCCGCAATGCCGCGTTTAAACAAGGTGTACTCAAGGCCAATCCCCAGCTGGCCCATAATCGTGCCAATTTTGCCGTTAAGGGTTACTGGGTCTTGGTAACTAAAGCGCATGACTAGGTCGAGATGCTCCTGCAGGTTTTTACCCACCCCAGGTAAGTTATGCTGCAGTGCGATATCGTGCTTTTCCAGCTCGGCCGCATCACCAATACCTGAAAGCATCAGCAGCTGCGGGCTATTATAAGCACCCGCGCAAACAATCACTTCTTTATTGGCCTGAATCTGTTGAGTTTTGCGGCCTTTTTTAGTCACGATACCGCTGACGCGTTTACCGTCGAGCGTTAGCCGCAATACTTGATGACCGGTCAAAATATCGAATTGCGGTGCCGACTTTATCGGCTCAACAAAGGCATGACCGGTGGTTTGTCTGACACCGTTGGCAATATTGGAGTGAAAGCGCCCTACCCCTGCCGCACTGGCACCGTTAAAATCGGTATTAACCGCCAAACCTTGTTCAGCACCGGCAGCAATGAAGGTGTCATACAAGAAGTGCTCAGACGGCGCGGGGCTAATAGTAAACTCACCGTCGCTGCCATGAAACGCTGCGCTGCTCTTTTCAGCTGCGGCGCTCTCATCAGCAGCGCTCTCATCCGATAAAGCGCCTTCATTCGCTGCTGACCCTTGATGTGGGCCCTGCCAATTTTCAAGTGACTTAAACAGCGGTAATACATCGTCGTAGGCCCAGCCGGTATTGCCCGCCTCTGCCCAACGGTTGTAGTCGGCCGCCTGACCGCGTAAGCAAACCATGCCGTTAAGAATGCTTGAGCCACCCAAGGCCTTGCCACGCGGCAATAATAATTGTCGGTTATTGAGGTTTGCCATTGGCTGCGATTCATAATCCCAGTTAAAGGCCTTATTTTTAATCACCTCACTGAGGCCGCCCGGCATACGAATCATCATATGCTTACCCTGCGAACCCGCCTCCACCAGCAAGACGCTATGCTTGCCTTGCTGCACCAAACGATTGGCCAACACTGCACCGGCCGAGCCTGCGCCAACAATAATAAAATCGTATGTTTTGTCTGTCATGCCAACCTCGGTATTGCGTATTATTGTAATTGGAAACGCATCATGACACGCCATTATCAGGCAAGCAAAATTAAATTCTCGAGAATCTTTGCGTGTTAAATGATTATGCCGCAGAAAACTATTAAGCGATCAAACAAAGCGTTGATCAATAAAAAAACCCGCTAAGAAGCGGGTTTTTATTCATGGTAGCAAGGGGCGGATTCGAACCGCCGACCCCATCATTATGAGTGATGTGCTCTAACCAACTGAGCTACCTTGCCAAAAACTGTGTTGTCCAAGCAGTGTGGAAATAGTGTTTAGTTTCCAGTCACTTAGCTTGTAAAAAGGAGGCGCAATTTTGGTGATTTTGCGCCTCTTTGTCAAGCATATTTGTCGCCGATTACACGTTAAAACGAAAGTGAATCACGTCGCCATCTGCGACAATATAATCCTTACCTTCGAGTCGCCATTTTCCGGCCTCTTTGGCGCCGGCCTCGCCGTTACCGGCGATATAATCATCAAAGCCAACCACTTCGGCACGAATAAAGCCTTTTTCGAAGTCGCCATGAATCACACCCGCCGCTTGTGGTGCCGTTGCACCTTGCTTCGTGGTCCAGGCACGTACCTCTTGCGGGCCGGCGGTAAAATAGGTTTGCAAGCCAAGCAGCTCATAGCCGGCGCGAATCACGCGGTTTAAGCCTGGCTCTTGCATGCCCAGCTCTTCTAAAAACTCGCTCACTTCTTCATCGTCTAATTCGGCGATTTCCGCTTCTAACTTATTGCATACCACAATCACGCCCGCATGCTCTGCGCTGGCAATGCCGCGTACAACGTCAAGATGCGGGTTGTCTTGAAACCCCTCTTCATCAACATTGGCTACATATAATGTGGGTTTCACGGTAATTAAGTGGAAGGTTTTCAGCAGTTTTTGCTCGGCATCATTAAACGCCATCGCGCGCACCGGTAAACCCTGGTCAAGATGGGCCTGCACCCGCTCTAACAACTCTTTTGCAGCCAGTGCGTCTTTATCGCCACTTTTTGCAGTGCGCGTTACCCGCTGCAGCTGTTTTTCTACCGATTCTAAATCGGCCAAGGCTAACTCGGTGTTAATCACCGCAATATCTTCGGCAGGATCTATTTTGTTTGCTACATGAATCACGTTGTCGTCTTCAAAGCAGCGTACCACGTGTACAATCGCATCGGTTTCACGAATATTGGCGAGAAATTTATTGCCCAGACCTTCACCTTTTGAAGCACCGGCGACCAGCCCTGCAATATCGACAAATTCTACCGTGGTAGCAATCACACGCTCTGGGCCGACAATCTCTGCTAACTGCTGTAAACGACTATCGGGCACACTGACGGTGCCTTCATTTGGCTCGATTGTACAAAACGGAAAATTTTCTGCTGCAATACCGTTTTTTGTCAGTGCATTAAATAAGGTTGATTTACCGACGTTAGGCAGACCAACAATCCCGCAGTTAATACTCATAGCTTTTGCTCTTTGGGCTAACACCCTTGTTGATACCGCATACCATGTGGCTGGGCGGTTGTTATTTCTAGGCTTTTAGGCTTTTCATTCAGGCGCTAAATTGATGCAGCTGGTTCATCGCGGCAGCCCATTCCGCGTGTACGATATCACGCGTGTAGCGACTGGCCTCATCTACCGCTGCGATAATCTTTTGCTGTTCGGCCATCGGCGCTTTTTTTAATACCCATGAGGAAACTAATTTAGCATCGCCAGGGTGACCAATACCAATGCGCAAACGATGAAAGTTTTTTTGCTGTCCGGTTCTGGCAAAGATATCGCGTAAGCCGTTGTGACCACCATGACCGCCACCGGTTTTTAAGCGGGCTAAGCCAGGCGCAAAGTCGAGCTCATCGTGCGCCACCAGATA
>JABSRR010000166.1 GCA_013215025.1 Pseudomonadales bacterium | reverse complement strand
CTCTTGCAGGAAACAGAGTCCAATCAACACCCTGCAAGTACAGCAATGTGCCTGCTAAATGATTCAGCGGCATTTTTTCTTTGTGCCTTGCCTCTGCTCTGCAGCAATGCAGAGGCTTATTCGTTTAATTTTCACGATGGGCAAAGCTTATCAGTAAGGCCAGCGCAAATGCTTCAGCTGCAGCGCGAATTTGCTTTGTACAGTTTGTAGCGATTGTTGTTAGGTTGTTGATAGCTTATTACTATCGATTCAATACATATAATAAGTTAGAATTTATTTATGGATAATATAAATTAAACACTGAACGCAATATGAGGAACGTTTATGAGCACAGTGATTGATGGTTTAGATTATGGCCCATTAGCAATGTTAGTTGGCGAGTGGAAAGGCGACCGTGGTCTAGATATTTCCCCGGACCAACATGAAAAAGATGGGATTGAACGCAACCCATACTATGAGACGATGAATTTCGAAGCTATTGGTGATGCGGAAAATGCTGATAGCCAGGTGCTAGCCGTCGTCCGTTATCACCAAAAAGTCTATCGTAAATCCAATGATAAACAGTTTCATGATCAGATTGGTTATTGGACATGGGATTCTAAAACCGGCGTGATTACGCACTCGGTCAATATTCCTCGCGCTGTAGCCATTGTGGCAGGCGGTAATGCTGAGCAACAGGGTGATAAAACGGTAATATCGGTATCTGCTGATCTAGAGCAGCAGGATTTTACTGTTGCGCAATCTGATTTTATGTTTGAAAAAGCAAAAACAACGGCTTTTTCTATGCAACTTGAGGTCGGTGCAGAAACACTTAAATATCGTCAGAGCACGATGCTTGATATTTATGGCCGTGAATTTGATCACCGTGATAAAAGTGAACTGGTAAAGGTGGCTTAATCTCGTCACTATGCATGCCAGACAGACAGATTCAGCCTCTCTATGCGCTGTCATTTATAACAAAAATGTTTGGATTCTCGGCTTGCTTGGCTTTTCAGCTGGCTTGCCGTTACTGCTTATATTTTCTTCCCTGTCAATTTGGCTAAGAGAAGCAGGTATTAGCAAGTCATCTGTCACAGTGTTCTCATGGGCAGCGCTGGCATATTCATTTAAGTTTATTTGGGCTCCAATAGTTGACGGTTTGCCGTTGCCAATTATATATCGACTAGGACAGCGACGCTCATGGCTATTATTCTCGCAATGCATGATTATTATCGCCATACTTTGGATGGCCTCGACTAATCCCACTGCGCCTAATCAATTAGTCTTCATGGCTTTTGCTGCAGTATTGCTGGGCTTCAGCTCAGCAACACAAGATATTGTGATTGATGCTTATCGAATCGAGTCGGCACCAAAGCGCATGCAGGGTTTACTATCGGCAAGTTACACCGCAGGCTATCGTCTCGGTATGATAGTTGCTGGCGCTGGCACCTTGTACTTGGCGGCGTTATTTGCTGGCAGCGCCGATGAATATGTCTATTCAGCCTGGCGCAATGCCTATGCCTGCATTGCGGCATGTATGCTGGTCGGCGTCGTCACTGCAATATTTATGCGTGAGCCAATTCCGCTAGCTGATGAAAAGCAAGATTTGCAGGCTGATATCGGCCAATATCTGCGCATATTTCTTGCTTTTGTCGCTATGGTTTTAGTGTTTATTGTTAGCTATAGAGTAGGGGCTTTAATTCACCATATCTTGGATGTAGATAGTATTTTATTGGCCGCCTTGCTGACCTTATCACAACTACTAATGGCCGCATTGGCTGCCTATTTGTGCGCGCGCTTGTTAATACTGTCTGGTTTCATGCCGCGAGAATTTTTTGTTAGCGGTTATATTGAACCCATCGTGGACTTTTTTCACAGCCACGGACGAAAATTAGCGATTCTGATTTTACTTTTAATCGGTTTGTTTCGTGCATCCGACATTGTTCTTGGCGTAATAGCTAATATTTTCTATCTCGACATGGGCTTTGATAAAACCCAAATAGCGACTGCTGTAAAAGTCTTTGGCCCCTTGATGACGATTGTCGGCGGTTTTATTGGCGGCATATGTGTGCTGCGATTCGGCGTGATAGCTTTGCTGTTCTGGTCGGCAATTTTGGTTATGTTAACCAATATCTGTTTTATCACCTTAGTGTATTTCCCCGCTAAATTGCCATTGCTTTACACTGTGATTGCTATGGATAATTTAGCAGGGGGCTTAGCGACAACTGCCTTTATTGCGTTTCTGTCCAGCTTAGTTAACTTACGCTTTACAGCTATGCAGTACTCCATATTTAGCTCGCTAATGACCTTATTGCCTAAACTTTTAGGTGGCTATTCAGGCGCTATTGTAGAGAGTATTGGCTATAGCTTTTTCTTTATCTTTACAGGCTCGCTTTGCATCCCAGTTTTGCTGTTAATTGCTTATGCAGCAAAGCACCTGCACATTCAAGATGCCTAGTGAAAAATACCTAGCTTGGTTGAATCATAGACACAAAAAAGCCGGCGTTCGCCGGCTTTTGATCTACTGCTGATCTGCAACTGCGAAGGTACTAGTTAACAGCAGAAGTAGAGGGGGGGAAGTAAATTCGTCGTTTATAAAAAGAACTCTTTTTGAGGGCGACCATTCGCGACACCACCAAAGTTCATAGCCTGTTTGAACGACATATTCGCAACATGGCAACGTGCCGTTTCAAGGTCACTGATTGCTTTCGTAATCACGCCACGGCGAACGGCATCACCGCCTAGCTGTTTAAATAAATCAACCGTAGCATTTAAACATTTATCAACGATTTGAGCCTGCTGGTAACGTCGGTACGATCTACGATCAAGCGGCATTTCTTCGCCTTTTTCAGCATATTCCATCCATTCGGCCACCGTTGCACGCATGATTAATTTTTGCACCTCAACTTCATGCACGGCTGCAGAGAATGCCGCCTGAACTTCAGGGAGGTCACCGCGCGCAGCGCCAGTATTTGGACTCACTTTACTGGCATATTCTTGCGCAGCATCAATGGCAGATTGCAGACAGCCAACCGATGCATAAGCAACCGCACGAGGGAAAATTTGGCCAAAGTTAACTTTAAACAACGCTGCATCGTTAATTTGATTTCCTGGAAAATGACCAACTGGCGTGCCAACAGCAAAAACGCGACGTGTTGGAATAAATGCGTCTTTAACGACAATATCATGCGAGCCAGTCGCTTTAAGGCCTAGCACATCCCAATTTTCGATAATCTGGTAGTCATCTTTATGAATGATGATGTTACGCATATCGGGTGGGAAGGGTGGTTCACCTTCAGCTTTTGGAACAATACAGCCTAAAATGATCCATTCGGCATGTTTCGAGCCTGATGAAAAGCCCCAGCGACCTGATAAGCTAAAGCCGCCCTCGACTGGCGTTGCGATGCCGGTTGGCATATATGTCGAAGCAACAATAGTGTCTGCTTTAGCGCCATTTTCGCCATAGATTTCATCTTGCGCATCTTTATCGAATAAAGCGATCTGCCATGGATGTACACCCAAAACACCGTATAGCCAAGCAACTGACATATCACCTTCAGCTAAAATGCTCTGAATTTCATAAAATACTTCAGGTGAGAGTTGGTAGCCACCGTAATCCTTCGACTGTAAAACTCTCAATAAACCAGCTTCAACCACTGCTTGCATGGTCTCATCATGGATGTGGCTGTTGTCTTCAGCGTCCTGCGCGCGCTCACGTATAGTTGGCACCAGTGCTCTTGCCTTAGCAATCAGCTCTTGTGCCAATGCGCTCTGAATATCAGACATAATTAACTCCTAAAGAATTATTTAAATTATTGATGATCCATTATCGTTCTTATACGTAGCGATGCCAAGATTTTAATACAGAAATGCCCCGAGTCTTAATATCAATTAATGTTTTACTGTTTCGGCTATAGCTATTGCCATTCAACCGGGCAACATTCCGTTCAATTAATTTCTATTGAGATTTTACTCGCATCATCTAAAATGGCGTAAATTTCTAGGAGTTTTCATGACAATTCAGTCAAAATTTTCTCATGACACCTCAGAGCTTGTCATTTCCGTTGAAGGTCGTTTCGACTTCAGTTCCCACCAAGAATTCTGTGCGGCTTACGAGAACGTTGAGTCTATGCCAGAGCAATTTACCATTGATATGCGCTCAACCAGCTATTTAGACAGCTCAGCCTTAGGCATGTTACTGCTTCTTAGGGACTTTGCAGGCGGTGATCACGCCAAAATACTTATTATCAATGCGAATGAGGATGTTCGAAAAATTCTAACCATTTCCAACTTCGAACAGCTCTTTGATATTCAATAGTTAACATTTATTACACCGTAACACATGCCTGCTGAATCACTTCGAATACTCATAGCTGACGATAGTGATACCGACCGATTTATACTGCAGGCGATTATTCGTTCGCAAGGACATATTACATACACGGCGACCAATGGTTTAGAAGCGGTTGAGCACTTCAAGCGTTTAAAACCTGATTTGATTTTATTAGATGCGCTTATGCCTAAAATGAATGGCTTTGAAGCGGCTAAACAAATCAAAGAAAATATGCAGGATGATTTCATCCCTATTATTTTCTTAACTTCTTTACATGATGCTGACTCTTTAGCGAAATGTATTGAAGCCGGCGGGGACGACTTTCTATCGAAACCCTATCACAGCGTGATTCTGCAAGCCAAAATTGACTCCTTCGTGCGCATGCAGCACATGCACTACACGCTTCAATCTCAGCGTGACCAAATATATGACAATAACCAGCGCCTGATCCGAGAGCAGGAAGTAGCGAAGCGAACCTTCGATAAAATTGCACATGAAGGCGTGCTTGAAGCAAAAAATATTGATTATAACCTGTCACCTCTCGCACTGTTTAATGGCGATGTATTGCTTGCTGCACTGCACCCAACCGGCGATCTGTGTATATTGCTTGGTGACTTTACCGGTCATGGCCTTGCTGCAGCGGTGGGCACAATTCCAATTTCCCAAACCTTTTACTCTATGGTAGCGAAAGGTTTCTCAATCCGTGTTATCGCTCGTGAAATTAATGCGAAATTAAAAGATATTTTACCTGTTGGGGTGTTTTGCTGCGCCGCGTTGATACAGTTTGATTTTAAACTCAATACAGTTGAGGTGTTTAATGCTGCCTTACCCGATATCGCTTTATTTAATAGTGAACGCAACGAATTACAGCAGCTGCAGTCAATGCATGTTGCGCTGGGGATTCTCAGTGATGAAAAATTCAGTGATGCCACCAAAATATTTGCAATGCCGGTTGGCTCTTTATTGGTCGCCTATTCAGATGGCTTGATAGAAAGTGAATCACGAGCAGGCGAGATGTACGGCACTGACAGACTAAATAAGGCGTTGACTGACTTCGTGGCTCAATCAAAACATTCGCGCATCGTTGATTATATTTTTACAGACATCAAAGCGTTTACCCAAAGCGATGCTTTTTCTGATGATTTGTCTCTGATTGCCGTTGAAATGATTGCGCAAGATGAATTTTTTAATCAGCCGGTTTTTATGCAAAAGCGGCCATCCTATAAGCCACTGCGATGGAATTTTAGCTATCGTCTTGAGGGTGAAATGCTTCGCCATGCTGATCCCACGCAGCTGATGCAAACGATGCTAAATGATGCCCCCATGGTGTCGTCACAACTGAATAATATTTACACCATTATATCTGAGCTTTTTGTCAATGCATTGGATCATGGCGTATTACGATTAGATTCAAAGCTAAAATCATCGAAAAATGGCTTTCAGTTATATTTGGCTGAAAAGTCCAAGCGCTTATCAGAGTTAAAACAGGGCTTTGTGGAATTTACGGTTGATTATCAGTCTTCAGAGAGTCAGCATTATTTTAGACTTTCTGTGAAAGACAGCGGCGATGGCTTTGATTATGAAGCATTTTTAAACTCCAGCGTGGATGCCCTGAGTGATCAAAGTTCTCCGTTGAGTGGCAGAGGGCTATCGTTGGTCAAAAAATTAAGTGATAGCATGGCTTTTTCAGAGCAAGGGAGTAGAGTCACGATTGAGCTCTTTGCATAAATTGATAAGCATTAATTCTACCGATGAATTTCTCAATCCATGCATATTCAATAAGGACATCTTTTATGTGCATCGATGAAAATAATATTGCCATGCTAAAGGAACTCATGGGCGATGACTTTTCGACCTTGGTTGACACCTTTGTCAAAGACTCAGCCAACAAAATTGAACAAATGCTGTTGGCAGTTGACAAGCAGGATGCTGAATTGCTGAGACAATCTGCGCATGGCTTGAAAGGCTCTGCCTTGAATCTATCGGCAAATAAACTCACTGAACTTTGCCTCACCTTGGAAAATATGGGTCACCAAGCAAATTTGAGCGGTGCGTCTGAAATTATTGATGCGGTAGAGCAAGAGTACCGTGCGGTCACAGGCTTTTTAGTGGCGAATTAGTCACTTTAAATCCTGTCACAATAACGGACGCTATGAGCCGCCAAGACTACTCAGCCTTGCCAGACTACCCATATTACTCAGATTTCGAAATAGTAAAGTCTATCAATGATAATTGATACTGCTCTTGAGCGGATGTCTTAAGCAACAATTTAGCCAATAAATAATTATACTCAGTTAGCAGCCATACCGTTGCCTGAGGGTAGCTGTTTGTCTCTGCGGCCTGGTAGATTAATTTCAGCGCCGGATATTGTCCAGCTGCTGTGCTAATGGTTTCATAACCACTGCGCCTAAAGCTAAACTGCGTGAGTTGCTTCGCGCGATTTACCACCTTAAAACTTGATGATTCTCGCATTGGCGACTGCAGCCATTGCATTCTCAACGCCAGCGGAAAGGTAAGGTCAGAGTGCAGTTGATGGCCGTCAGGTTCAGAAAAATGCCGTGGGGACTTTTTGCCGCGAAAAACGTCCGCAGAAGTGCCAGCATTTGAAAATTGTATACGGTAGTTTTTATTTTCGCCCAGCAAGTTCTGTGATTGTTGATAATCAGCATCGATAATCACCCCATTTTTAATAGAGAATCGTGCGCTATCTTCAATAGTACCCAACAGGCTAATGATCGATTGGTTTGCATGCCATTGTTGTTTATCGCGATGAAGTTGCTGTGTTGCGACTAGTTCAAAACCATTAATATTGGCATGGTAGCGGGCCTTGGAGGGCAGCAGGCTCTGACTGTTGTCCGGGTTTTTGCTCGTGATTTCAACTTTAACAACATTATCAACATTATCAACATTAGCAGCATTAGCGTTATTGCTAAGTAAAGAAAAAAATGGGATTAG